>CAMNAT010000084.1 GCA_946531785.1 uncultured Oscillospiraceae bacterium | reverse complement strand
AGTATAGGCAAAGATGCTATCGCATGTAACGCCAATAAAAATGATTCGATTTTACAGAGATGTCCTCGGCTTTGAAATTAAAGAAACTGATGATACATCGAACGTTTATCTGGTAAAAGACGGAACATTATTTCTGTTATATGGGAGAAAAGACTTTGAAAAAATGACAAACCGAAGATATGAATATATCAAGGGATTGAACGGACATTTTGAATTGGCTCTTTATGTTGACACATTTGAGGAAGTTGATGCTGCGTTCAAAAATGCTGTAGAAAACGGAGCTACACCTGTACTGGAGCCGGAGCTTGAACCTTGGGGTCAGAGAACCTGCTATATTGCTGACCCGGAAGGAAATCTTATTGAGATCGGTTCGTGGGATAAGCCCTACGAAGAAAAGGATCAATAAAATCTGATTTTCCCATACTAAATGTATTAAGATATATGTAGATAGAGGCGTTGCAGAGATGTATTGCACAGATGGTTTTTTTGATTTTTTATATGAAACAAGGAATAAGCCGGATATCAAAGTCATGAGTGATATTGATTCCGGTCGTGAGTCTTTGCGCAGAATTCTGTGTATTGATAGACTGGGTCAAATATCGGAAAAAGCAGAGGCAAAGTGTGTTGATCTGAGCCCTGCCGAGCGCGAGCCGGCAGGTGCTGTTAAGGTGAAAAGGTATGAAATAAGGATATTGCCAAACCTCACAATGCCGTTCTGGATATTAAGCTCCGATGCGAGTAATAAAAAGGCTGTTCTGTACTGTCATGGTCACGACAAATACGGCGCAAAAGGAGCTTTTATTTATCATGGTAAAACGGATGTGTTTCACAGATTCGTTTCCGTTCGTCTGGCTGAACAAGGATATACGGTCATTATACCGGAGTTTATAGGCTTTGGCGAGATGCAGTATAATAGATACAAACAGGAGGATCAGAGAGGCTGCTACTCAAATTCCGCTCTTGCGCTTCTTTCGGGATATAACATTGCGGGACTGAGAGTGTTCCAGGCTATGAAAATGCTTGATTATATAACAGATGAAATGGGTTTTTCGGATGTGTCGGTGTTCGGAACATCAGGCGGCTGACTGATCTCCGCGCTTCTCGGTGCTGTTGATGACCGTCCGGGATGCGTTGTTGTTTCAAACTACGGTGCTTCATTAAAATCATGTATTATGGCGATGCACCATTGTATTGATAATTATGTTCCCGGATATTTAAAACTAGGCGAGGTGTGGGATATACTGTCATTAATATGCCCCAAACGGCTTTTGCTTACCTCCGGCGCGGAGGATCCGATTTTCCCGATGGAAGGCGTTCTTGAAACCGCCCAAAAGGTGAGAGAAGTATATGACCGGTTGGGCTTTTCGGATCGTTTCAAGCTCAATATACATAACGGCGGCCATGAGGTCTCAGTTACCGATGTATTAGATTTTCTTATGTGAATAGCGTGGTATAATTATTTTCTGTATAGGCTGCGGGCATTGCGACAGCCGATGTCCGTTCGGGGTTCGGTAATCAGAAAGGGTGAAAGATATACGACTATGGCAAAATATATAATGGCGATAGATGCCGGGACAACAAGCAACAGATGCATATTGTTTGATCGTGACGGCAGGATATGTTCAATGGCTCAGCGGGAGTTCACGCAGTATTTCCCAAAGCCCGGCTGGGTGGAGCACGACGCGGAGGAGATATGGCAGACGGTGCTTGCCGCGTGCCGCGAAGCAATGGAAAAAACAGACGCGTCCGCGGAGGACATAGCGGCTATAGGAATAACAAATCAGCGTGAGACCGTCGTTGTATGGGACAGACGGACGGGTAGACCGATCTGCCGTGCTATCGTGTGGCAGTGCAGACGGACTGCCGATGAGATAAAGGCTCTGAAAGAGCGCTACCCTGAGGCGGAGGAGATGCTTCGCCGCAAGACGGGACTGAAGCTCGATCCGTACTTCTCCGGCACTAAGCTGAGATGGATATTGGATAATATCGACGGTGCGGCGGATATGGCAAGGCGCGGCGAGTTGTGCTTTGGTACGGTGGATTCGTGGCTTGTGTACAGACTGACAAACGGCAGAGAGCATGTTACGGACTGCTCCAACGCATCAAGGACAATGCTTTATAATATAAATACACTTGAATGGGACACCGAGCTTTGCGAGCTGCTCGGTGTGCCGCTCTCCATGCTGCCCGAGGTCAGGCCGTCATCGTATGTATACGGTGAAACGGAAAAGGATATATTCGGTGCACCGATCAGGATCAGCGGCATTGCCGGTGATCAGCAGGCGGCGCTGTTCGGGCAGACCTGCTTTAAAGAGGGCGATGTGAAAAACACATATGGGACCGGCTGCTTTATGCTTGCGAATACCGGTAGAAGACCGGTGTTTTCAGATCACGAGCTTCTGACTACGATAGCGTGGGGGATAGACGATAAGGTAACATACGCGCTCGAAGGCTCTGTTTATGTAGCAGGCGCGGCGATACAGTGGCTGCGTGATGAATTGAAGCTTGTGGATAGTGCGGCGGAGACCGAATACTTTGCCTCACAGGTAAAGGACAGCAACGGCTGTTATGTTGTTCCGGCTTTTACAGGGCTTGGCGCGCCGTATTGGGACGCGTACGCCCGCGGGATGATAACCGGACTTACCAGAGGTGTGAATAAAGATCATATCATCCGCGCCACGCTTGAATCGATAGCGTATCAGACCCATGATGTTTTGCGCGCCATGGAGCAGGATATGGGAAGCAGCCTGAAATCACTGCGCGTTGACGGCGGCGCGTCAAAAAACAACCTTCTGATGCAATTTCAGGCAGATATAATAAACAAGAGAGTGCAGCGGCCGGAATGCGTTGAAACAACCGCAATCGGCGCGGCTTATTTTGCCGGGCTTGCCGTCGGGTTCTGGGATGGCATGGAGGAAATAATAAACAAACAGAAAACAGATCGTGAGTTTACGCCCGATATGACGGATGCAGACCGCCGCGAAAAGCTCGGCGGATGGCATCGGGCGGTATCTGCGGCGCTTGGCTGGTCGGAGAGCTCCGAACAGGGATCTGTGTGATTGAAACAGATGATCGCAGCGATGCGTTTATGACCGATCGGAAGCTCAGGGGCTGATCCTGTCCTTTAATGCTTCGCATAGTCTGCTGAATTTGCTTTTCTTGCTTTTGTGTATCCAGATATAGAATGTGGGATTTGCTTCCTTGTCTGATATGGGAACAATGATGCGATGCTCCTCGACTTGGTCAGTGACAATATCGGATGTAAAGCTGGGCAGAGCAGACAGCTTAACTAGCGAACGGAAGGTATCGCGTTCGCTTTGGATAATGAATTCGGTATCAGGCATTTTAGCGGCGCAGATATCATGCCAGAAGCCTATGTCCGAAAAAAGCAGCATGGTTTCGCCGTTTATATCGTTAAAGCTGACCTCCTTGTACATAGCCAACGGATGTGCCGGCGGCAGAGAGAGCATAAGGTGTTCGGTCATGTAGTTAAAGCATACGAACTCCGTTTTATCTGTCGGTTCAGGCATGATAATGATGTCATACTTGCCGATATCAAAGCCCCGTGTGATCTCTTCGGTGCCCTTCAGATCTGTAGAGAGAGCGAGCTCAGGGTACAGCTCCGAAAGCTCATGCGAAAGCTTCCACATCGGCGCCGGAGCGCATGAGCCGATATATATCGTTCTGCGCGTGCGGTCAAACTCGCGCAGCCTTTCCGGCATGGTATGCACATCAAATATTATTTTTTCGGCAAACTCCACCGCGAGCTTGCCGTTTTCATTTAAGGAAAGCTTATTCTTTTTTCTTTCAAAAAGCGGCACGCCGATATCCTCCTCAAGCCGCTGCATCGAGCGGGTGAGGGCAGGCTGTGAAAGGTGCATTTCCTCTGCGGCTTTTGAAAGAGTTTTGTGCTTTGCAAAAGCCAGAAGCTGCTCTAACTGTGCTAATTCAAACATTTATATCAACCCCTGTGGTATTTATTTGCTTTTGATTTTACCATACAAATAGTTTTTTGTCAACCCACTATGCGTTAAAGTTATAGCAGTATGCAAAATTGGCATTGTACTTTTTGTTTTGTTTATGCTATACTACAGACATAAAGCAGAAAACATCTTAAGGAGGAAGTTATCATGGAATTTGTAACACTTAACAATGGAGTAAAAATGCCGTTGGAGGGCTTCGGAGTATTTCAGGTGCCGGATCCTAAGGTATGCGAGCAGGCGGTGTTGGATGCTATAAGCTCAGGTTATAGGCTTATCGACACCGCGGCGGCATATATGAATGAGGAGGCCGTAGGCGCGGCGATCAGGAATAGCGGCGTTCCGCGCGAGGAGCTTTTTATCACAACAAAGCTGTGGGTGCAGGACACAAGCTATGAGGGAGCCAAAAAGGCATTTCAGACATCGCTTGACAAGTTAGGTCTTGATTACCTTGATCTTTACCTTATCCATCAGTCGATGAACGATTATTACGGCGCATGGCGCGCAATGGAGGAGCTTTATGATGAGGGAAAGATACACGCGATAGGCGTTTGCAACTTCTTCCCGGAGCGGCTTACGGATCTTTGTCTGCACAGCAAGATAACACCTATGGTAAACCAGGTTGAGCTGCATCCGTTCTTCCAGCAGGGCTGCGCGATAAAGAACATGAAGGAGCTTGGTGTTCAGCCGCAGGCATGGGGACCGTTCGCGGAAGGTCAGTTCGGAATATTCACACATCCGACGCTTACAGCTATAGGCGAAAAATACGGAAAGACAGCCGCGCAGGTGGCTCTGAGATGGAATGTTGACAGAGGCGTTGTTGTTATCCCGAAGTCTGTTAAAAAAGAGCGCATGGAGCAGAATATAGATATCTGGGATTTCAAGCTCTCTGATGAGGATATGGCAGAGATCGCAAAGATGGACATGGGACACAGCGAGATAATCGATCACTACAAGCCGTCAACAGTGAAGATGATAAACGGCTTAAGGATACATGACTAAGGAGGCTCTATATGAACGGATTTACTTATAGCTATCCGATTACCGTATATTTCGGAGAAAAAGCAGCCGCTAAGAATATGGCGGCAGAGCTTAACAAATACGGAAAAACGGTCATGCTTGCCTATGGCGGCGGCTCTATCAAAAAGAATGAGATATATGATGAGATGATGAAGCTGCTCAAGGATACGGGAAAAACCGTAGTTGAGTTTTCCGGCATAATGTCAAACCCGACCTATGAGAAGGTACAGGAGGGCGCAAGGCTGGCTAAAGAGAACAGCGTAGACTTCATTCTTGCTGTGGGCGGCGGCTCGGTCATAGACTGCTGTAAAATAGTATCGGCACAGGCAAGGATGGATGAGGACATTTGGGAGGCAGAATACGGCAAGGGCAGCCAGCCGACCGAGTTCATACCAATGGGCGCGATAGTAACGGCGTTCGGTACGGGCGCGGAAATGAACAACGGCGCGGTCATAACCAATGAGGATAAAATGCTCAAATCCCCGCTCTGGGGCGCATTCTATGACTTTGCTGTGCTTGATCCCGAATATACAATGACAATGCCTATGAAGCAGGTCCTCTCAGGCTCGTTTGATACTTTGAGCCACTGCATGGAAACATATCTCGGAAGTCCGAGGGATACGAATTTATCGGATGAGATAAACGAGGCGGTAATGCGCAGCGTGATAAAGAACATAAGAGCGACGCGGAATGATCCGTCAGATAAATTTGCAAGGAGCGAGCTTATCTGGGCATCCGCAATGGGCGAAAACGGGATATTAAAGCTCGGCAAGGTCACGGATTTTCAGGCGCATATGATAGAGCATCAGGTGGGCGCTTATACCGACTGCAATCACGGTCAGGGGTTGGCGGTGATACATCCCGTTCTGTATCGTCATATATACAAGAGCGCGCCGGAGCAGTTTGCAAGGCTTGCGGAAAATGTATGGGGAATATCGCCGGATGGCAAGACAAGAGAGCAGCTTGCGCTTGAGGGCATTGAAGCTCTTGCGTCGTTCATAAAGGAGGTCGGACTTCCGACAAGCTTTACGGAAATGAATATATCACCCGATACCGACTGGCGGGCTGTAGCCGGATCGACAATCATAACACCCGGCTGCTGCAAAAAGCTGACACAGGATGAGATTTATGAAATATTAAAGGAATGTATATGAGGAGGTAACACCATGAAAAAGAGATTTATAACAGGCTTTGTATCGGGCGCGGTAGTGTTCGGCATGTTAGGAGCTATGGCTGCGACCTATGTTGCAAATGATAACCCGTTCCCGATAAAGCTTGACGGTAAGGATGTAAGCATAGAAGGGTATAACATAGACGATTATACATATTTCAAGCTGCGTGACATAGCTGATGCGGTAGGCGGCTTTGAGGTGGATTTCAAGGATGATACCATACTGCTGACATCAAAGGAGCAGAATATAGGTGCGCTTCCTATAGCAAAGCAGGGTATATTCTCGTCAGGCGGAACGGTCACAGAGCCGGTGGCGGGAGAATATGACCCGACACAGAACTGGATGGATCCGACTCTTGCCGGTACAACGGCGCATGTCGATCATGCCAATGTTCAGTATCAGATACCTGTGAATGAAACAGGTCTGCCGATGGTATTCCTTCACGGCTACGGTCAGTCGCGTATGGGCTGGATGACAACGCCGGACGGCAGAGAGGGCTGGTCGGATATGTTCCTCAGAGACGGGCACAGCGTATTTTTAGTTGATCAGCCGCGACGCGGCGAGGCAGGCAACACTGCTTCAATGACAACTGATTCTACCGATACATGGTCAGAGGACAGCAAGGAGTATAAGCCCGGTGAGCAGGCGTGGTACACTCATTTCCGTATAGGTCGTGTTGCTCCCGAAAGATATGAGGGCTCGGCATTCCCGGAGGGGGACGAGGCACAGAACCAGTTCTTCCGCCAGATGACGCCGAACACCGGCAGCTTTGATATGGCAGTAGATTCGGCGGCTATGAATGCAGTTATGAAGGATGTCAAGGAAATGACAGGTAAAAAGAGCATACTTGTAACCCATTCACAGGGGGGCAGAGTAGGCTGGGATGTTGATGTAGAGAATGTAGCGGCAATAATAGCTATCGAGCCGGGCGGGACGCCTGAGATCGGTTCCGACTGGTATAAGAAGTTCATAGATGCAAAGATACCTATGATAATCTATTTCGGTGACTATATCGACAACGGACCGGAGGATATACAGTCCACGACATTCTGGAGAACTATCCGCGACGGCGCAAAGGCGTTTGCGGAGCAGTATAATAAGGACGGCGGAAACGCGACAGTCATAACTCTGCCTGAGATCGGCATTACCGGCAATTCACACTTCATGTTCCAGGAGAAGAACAACAAGGAGATAGAAGAGCATATCGAGAGCTGGATAAAAGAAAATGTGAAATAACGATTAATCGCAGCCGTATCCGCCATCAGGGATACGGCTTGCGGTGAATGTAAGTATAGTAAGAGAGTTTGATCATGAGAAAAATAATAATCGCAGTATTTGCCGCTGTCATTATGCTCGGATGTGTAATGGTTTGTGCAGAGGACAGCGGCATCAAGATAAGCCCCCCTGTAGTTAATGGCAATAGTATAGAGTTTTCAATATCAGCAGAAGCCGGAACAGAGGATGATTATATCATAGCGGCTTTGTACAACAGTGATATGCGGATGGTGGCAGCTCAGGCAAATAAGTCCGAGGGCAGCTTTGAGATAGAAGAGAATGAAAAGTATATGTTAAAGATTTTTGTGTGGAACAGGGAAACGCTCGCACCGAAGCGTAAAAGCTATATCTTCGATAATTTAGAGGCAAAGCCGGGCTTGCCGC
>CAMNAT010000083.1 GCA_946531785.1 uncultured Oscillospiraceae bacterium | reverse complement strand
ATTCTTCAAGCGTATAAGATTCGTCTTTGTCTGGGTCTGGGTCGTTAAGATAATTCTCCACCATTCGTTCACAGAAAAGATCATCAGCTTCTTCATCAGCTGCGACCCCTTGCACATAAGCTAAAACATAACCGATTTTATAATCAGGTATATTATCTAATAAACTAATAATCTGTTCTCTACTTGACATAATGATCACACTCCTTAAATATATTATAATTATATCACACATAAAAAATATATGCAAGAATATTTCTATCAGCAAGACAATTACTATTCCACATCACGCTTAGCTCTTAATTATCACTGACCTTCTGCCACAAACGACCTGAGGTCTGACAGCCCTCATGGCGCTTCTTCAATATCATAAACGATCCACCGATCTCCGGTTTTTCTTATATACCACTTTGCTGCCACGCCGCCGGCTCCTACAGTATGCTCCTTATCATTCTTATTAATGTCAAATCTGTACACTACATTCATATATCCTTCTTCAGAATCATGGAAGGCTGAGCCTATTTCAAGACTCAGATCATCAACTGTTTTTATTTCAAAATACCTTGAATAATCATATCTTTCCAGTTTTCCGTAATCGATCCCTTTCTCCTTTTTTCCGCAAACAACATTATAGAAATCATTTTTAACGCTCTCCACGCTCCTGATCATTATTTTGTTTACGCATATATGTATCATTACCGACATCATGATCGTTACAGCCAAAGCGATCAATATATACTTTTTCATAAATATATCTCCCAAGCTATATTACTATATTTATACCACAAATAAATAGGCTTGAAGCAAAACAGGAGCGGATATCCGCCCCTGTTTTATGCTTTATCAGAAATACTTACTGCTTTGCGAGAAATTCGTTTATCTCTTTTACGAGAGCGTCAGCGTCCATGCCGTGTACCATCGCCGCTTCCGCTATCGACTCGCCCTGCGAGGCGGGGCAGCCCACGCAGTGCATTCCCGCTTTCATGAGGATCGGCGCGATATCCATGTTTATCATCAGCGCCTCGCCTATGAGTGTATCCTTTGTTACCTGTGCCATTTGTTGCACCTCCTATCTGTTCCGTAATTATTATAGTCTGCCCGCAGCGGTTTTTGCTGCGGCCTTTTTACTGTGTGAAGCAGGCTTCAAATTCGTCGCCTGTTATAGTCTCCTTTTCGAGCAGCAGCTGTGCAACCCTTATAAGCTGCTCGCTGTACTCCTTGAGGATCATTTCAGTTTCCTTATACTGCTTTTCTATGATATTCTTGATCTCCTCGTCGATCTCTGACGCGGTGCGCTCCGAATACTGCTTGGAGTGACCGTAATCACGGCCCAGGAACACCTCGCCGCCGTCGTCATAGGACACCGTTCCCATGCGCTCGCTCATGCCGTATTTTACGACCATGTCTCGCGCCAGCGCCGTTGCGCGCTGGATATCATTCGATGCTCCGGTGGAGATATCATCGAGCATTATCGCCTCCGCGACGCGCCCGCCGAGCATGACGATTATGCGGTTATACATCTCGTTGCGCGAGAGGTACATGCGGTTATCGCCCTCCGGCTCATACATCGTGAAGCCGCCTGCCTGACCTCGCGGTATAATGGATACCGCGGATACCGACTGCGACTTATCTACCACCCTTGCCGCGATCGCGTGACCCGCCTCATGATATGCTGTGAGCTTCTTTTCCTCGTCTGATAGCACCTTTGACTTCTTTTCCGCGCCCATCATCACCTTGAGGTTTGCGTCCTCGATATCGGCATTGGTTATATCCTTATGCCCGCGCTTTGCCGCGAGTATCGCCGCCTCGTTCAGAAGATTTGCCAGATCCGCGCCGGAATAGCCGGTGGTCTTTCTCGCTATCTTTTGAAGATCCACATCCGCCGCAAGCGGTTTTTTCTCCGAATGCACCTTCAGGATCTCTTCTCTGCCCCTTACATCCGGATAATCCACAACTATCTGACGGTCAAATCTACCCGGACGCAGAAGCGCCTTATCGAGTATATCCGGACGGTTGGTAGCAGCTATGATTATAACTCCGTCATTTTCGGAGAAGCCGTCCATCTCGACCAGAAGCTGATTGAGCGTCTGCTCGCGCTCGTCATGACCGCCGCCCATGCCTGCGCCGCGCTTTCTGCCGACAGCGTCGATCTCATCGATGAACACTATACACGGCTTTGAACGCTTTGCCTGCTCGAACATATCGCGCACTCTTGACGCGCCGACACCGACATACAGTTCAACAAAGTCCGAGCCGCTTATCGAGAAGAACGGAACGCCCGCCTCACCGGCTACAGCCTTTGCAAGCAAGGTCTTACCATTACCAGGCGAACCCACAAGCAGTATGCCGCGCGGTATCTTCGCGCCGAGCATCGTGTACTTTGACGGGTCGCGGAGAAAGTCAACTATCTCCTCCAGCTCCGCCTTTTCCTCCTTAGCTCCGGCAACATCGCGGAAGGTCACCTCTCCGCGCTCGCTCTGCAGCCGCGCGCGGCTCTTTGTGAATCCGCCGCCGTTGTTGCGCCTGAACAGCGCTATCATCAGTATGATGATAAGCACCGAGGTCAGGATTATGTCCATCGAATTTGTGAACGAAAAGCCCTGCTGCCGTATATTTATCTTTAGCATACCGCGGCTTACCTGATCGTTTATATACTCGTTCTCGGAATCAAACAATATGTCCTGAGACGGTATTTTTGCGGTGAACTCATTCCCGTCAGTAGACTTAAAGTTAACGCTCTTATCGGAAACGACCATTTCCGACACGCTCTCCTGCTCAATGAGATATACAAGATCGGAATACGATACCTCCGGCGTACTGTTGCTCATACTTCGCGATATCAGCGAATACGCCAGATACGCGCCGACGATTATGACAAGCCATACAATAAAGCTTTTTCTGAAAACCTTCAAACATACACCTTCTTTATGAATAGTCCGTTTTATTGTAACACAAAATCAGTATGATTTCAATACAAAACCGAAATTTTTATTCCCTTTTTATTGAATTTATACCCATCCGCGCGCCGGTAGCCGATTATCCAGGCAATATCGCCATTTATCGTGAGTATCCCCACGCTGTCGCGCTTGCGGCGCGGTATCTTGCGGTCTACCATGTAATTCTTGACGCTTTTTGTTCCGTCCATGCCCCAGGGCGTGAACCTGTCGCCGCTTTTCCGGCTGCGGATGACGAGACTTGCGCCCTCGGGAACGGTGAAGTATTCGCCGTCGCCGCGCTTATATTCGTCGGCATATTCCGCTCTGACCGTATAGCCCGCCTCCGGGATATACAGGCTCTGTCCGACCTTCAGCTCATACAGAAAACCGCCCGGGCTCTCGTCATTATCTATTACAAGCTTCCCGTATTCTATCACCGCATACGCGCCGCGCGCTATATCGATACGCGCACCGGCTCTGTTCCGCCTTGCAAGCTCCAGAACGGACTCAATAACAGCCGCCGGAATGTCTGCGCTGCCGCATACAGCGTCAGTCATACGGCGCAGAACGCGCAGGACTATCGCCGGATGAAGTTTGCATAATTTTTCAACATCCGCCGCACCATCCGTTACACATTCGCTGTATGCCCTCTGCGTTTCCGCCTCGATATAGTCCTCCTCGACCGAGAGCAGCCTCGCGTTATTGGTGATGGTGTCCGTAAACGACGGATTGAACTGTCTTTCTATTTCCGGTATAAGTATATGCCGCGTCTTGTTCCTTGTATAGACGGTCTCAAGATTTGTCTGATCCGTCACGAATTCGATACCGTTTTCCTTACAGTATGCCTCGATCTCCGCGCGGCTCACATCAAGCAGCGGACGGATCACATTACCCCTTATATACGGAATGCCGCACAGACCCTTGAGGCCTGTGCCGCGCATGAAATTCATCAGGATCGTCTCGGCATTATCGTTTTTATGGTGAGCGGTCGCGATCCGCTCTATCCCATGCTCAGATAAGAGCCTTTCAAAAAAATCATATCTGACCCGGCGCCCGGCAAGCTCCTCGCTCATGCCGAGCCGCTCCGCCTCCGCGCGAACATCGGCATGGAGAACAAAGCACTCCACGCCCTTTTGTTTACATAATTCTGTTGAGAATCTCTCATCCGCATCCGCCGCCTCGCCGCGCAGCCCATGATTCACATGTGCCGCATAGACAATAAAGCCATGCTTTTCGGAAAGTTTACATAAAACATTGAGCAATACCGCGCTGTCCGCGCCGCCGCTCAAGCCCACAAGTACGGAACGCATGGGGAGCATTTTATGCTCCCTCATGGTTTTCAGAATCCTTTCGATCATATCAAATTACATCCATAAAATCTATCAGCATCCTCCGCCTGTGCGCGGCGGTGAATGTGTAAGTAAATCCATCGCAATACTTTTCCATTGCTGTGACGACCGTTTCCGGCTTCAGGTTATACGAGCTGCCGCAGGAGATTATCAGCCGCAGCGTCTGTATCCCATCGGCATAGCCCAGATCCTCCGCCTCAAATATATGCGGGCGGATATCAGAATCCTTGATGCCGCTCTTTGTCTTTTTCGGGACGACAAGCTCCTTTTCCGCCATGATGACGGAAACATCAGCCGGCGCGGGACATTCGATCTCAACGATGTACTCTGCCATGTTTATCTTTGTGAGGTCGATCTCCTTCGCAAATACCTGCCTTGCGGCATAGAACACGAAGCCGGGAGGCATCGCGCGGTTCAGCTCGTCCACTATCTCACTTTCGCCCAGCTCCGTCACAAGCCCGACCTTCATATACTCGCACTCGCTCGTTACCGCCACCGGCAGCGGCTGAGCTATGGTCATCACCGGATGCGGGTTGAAGCCCTGCGAAAACTCAAAATTGAGCGGAGAGCGCCTTACGGCTCTGTGAAAGCAGCGGACAAAATCCAGATGCGAAATAAACTTCACCCTGTCATCGCGTCCGTATTTTAAAATATACTTAGCCATTGCCGCCCCTTTCCTCAAAGCATACGCCCGCGCCGAATTTCGCCGCGCCGCACCCTGAGCAATGCAGCCTGCAATGCTGAGTAGTCTGCGCCTGCTTCGATCTCTCGCTCTCATTGATGAAAAAGCGCTTTGTAACACCTATATCTATATGATCCCACGGCAGCACCTCGTCATATGAGCGCTCACGCGCCGCATAGAAATCCGGATCCAGACCGCAGTCCTCTATCGCTTCTATCCACTTATCGAAATCAAAGAACTCGCCCCACGCGTCAAATTTACAGCCGCGCTCTACAGCCTTTATTATCGCCTTGCATAAGCGTCTGTCACCGCGCGCGAACACGCCCTCAAGATAGCTCGTTTTGTTATCATGATAGGTATAGCGGATGCGCTTTGACGGTACATTTTCCTTTATCAGCCGCTGCTTGCGCATAAGCTCCTCGCGCGAGTTCATCGGCACCCACTGGAACGCCGTGAACGGCTTCGGCACAAACGACGACGCGCTGATGGTGATATTTATGTTCTTTGCCCTCTCCTCCTTAGGGATGGCAAAATACACATCGAGCACGCGTCCGGCAAGCTCGGGTATGCCCTTAACATCCTCGTCCGTCTCTGACGGCAGCCCGATCATGAAATACAGCTTCACATTAGTCCAGCCGCCCTTGAACAGGAGTCCTGCCGATTTAACTATATCCTCCTCGGTTATGTTCTTGTTTATGACATCGCGCATTCTCTGCGTTCCCGCCTCCGGCGCGAAGGTTATTCCGGTCTTTCGCACCTTCTGCACCTTTTCCATCAGCTCCAAAGAGAAATTATCTATCCTCAGCGACGGGAGAGAAAGACCGATCTTCTTTTCCTCGGTTATCTTTAACAGTCCGTCCGTTAGCTCCGGCAGTCCTGAAAAGTCGCTCGTTGAAAGCGACGAGAGTGATATCTCGTCATAGCCGCTGCATGAGAGCAGACTGTCCGCAAGCCCCAGAAGCGTGTCCGGCTTGCGCTCGCGAAGCGGACGGTAGATATATCCCGCCTGGCAGAAGCGGCAGCCGCGCAGACAGCCGCGCATGACCTCGAGCATGACCCTGTCATGGATGACCTCGCCGAACGGCACTATTATTGTATCCGGCGCATAGGTCGCGTCAAAGTCCTTCATCACGCGCTTTGTTATAATTGCCGGCGCATGCGGGTTATTCGGAGTTATGCTCTTCACGGTGCCGTCGTCGTTATATTCCACATCATAAAAGGACGGAACATATATTCCGCCTACGCCCGCAAGCCGTTCGAGCAGCTCGCGCTTGGACCTCTTCCCATCGCGCTTCCATTCCTTTAAGATATCCATGGTCTCGTGTACCTGATCCTCGCCCTCACCGAGCATGAAGAAATCAAAAATATCGGCTATCGGCTCGGGATTATACGCGCACGGGCCGCCGCCGTATATTATCGGATGCTCCTCGCTGCGGTCAGCCGCAAGTATAGGTATACCGGCAAGGTCAAGCATATTTACTATATTGGAATATGAAAGCTCGTACTGGAGAGTAAAGCCCAGAATATCAAATGTGTCCACAGCATCGCCGGATTCAAGGGCAAAAAGCTTCATGTTATGCTTACGCATCTCCTGCTCCATATCCTCCCAGGGCGCAAAAACACGCTCACACCATGTATCGGTGCGCGTGTTTAAGGTGTGGTATATAATTTTGAGTCCGAGATGCGACATAGCGATCTCGTAAACATCCGGGAAACAAAAGCCGAAGCGCAGCTCGACCTCATTCGGGTTCTTGAGCACCGCGTTCATCTCGCCGCCGGTATAGCGCGTCGGCTTCATCACGCCGGATAAGATCTTGTCCTTTAAAGTTATCATTCGTTCTTGTCCTTTTTGAAAATGCCGCTAACTCTGTCTACGATATCGGGAGCGTAATCTATCAGCTTTTCTACTGAGTTCTGCTGTGCCTCTGTCGTTACAAAGCGCACACTGCCGTTCTTGGTTATCACCAAGAAGCCCTCCGGTCTTATCGACGCGCCCGCAGCAACGCCGCCGCCGAACAGGTTATTGCCCGCAGCATCCTTTTCCTTAGTCTCAGCACCGCCGCCGCCGACACCGAACGATACCTTGGATATAGGTATTATCATCGTTCCGTCGGGCGCTGTCACGGTCTCTCCGATGATATTATCAGCGGAAAACATGCCGTTGACTGAGCTTATTGTTGACTCTACCAGGTCTTTAATTTGATTTGCCATTTTTCATGATCTCCTTCCAGAATCTTATTGCGATCGGCGTTGCGTATCTTATGGCGATCACACCGATCACTAAAAAATTAAATATACATGTGCTTATCACCACATCCGTTTCCGCAAATATATGTGGTTCATTGAATGCCGGCTTTATATTTACATCGTGCTTTCCAAGCCGCATATGCCTGTCAAGCAAGCCTACTATATTGAATATCACACCGGACGCCGCACCGAATATCATCGCGGTATCCATCGCATCCTCAACACCCATCACAAGTCTGAGCTTGAGCATCTTTATTTTTATCGACCGTGTGATCGTGTAATGCAGCACCTCAACAATGGTGCGCTTTATGCCGGAGCGGTTCCGGTAAAGAAAGCCCAGCACCTCCTTGATGTCGATACGCTTCTTTGTATCCTTGAACTTCCGTTCCTTGTCATACTGCTTCGGCTTCTTCGGTTTCTCCGGCTTCTTCGCCTTCTCCGTTTCCTCGGGAGGGATCATCATTGTGAAGATCGGGAACATTGTGTATTTTACAACAAGTATCCCTTCCACATCGACATTATATTGCAGGTAGAACCGGACACTTATAGGAAGAAGCGTTGCGAGCGCCAAAACAGCTATAACACACAATGTTATGATAAGACCTGTCATAAGCACTCACTCCCCTCTATGTTATTCCTCCGGCTCATCCCCTGCAGCCTGTCCGCTCTCAGCCTCCTCCGGCTGCGCTGCG
>CAMNAT010000082.1 GCA_946531785.1 uncultured Oscillospiraceae bacterium | reverse complement strand
AACATTTGCGCCGAGCATTGCGCCTACATATTCGGGGTAGATCTTATCTGCCACAAGCTGATCGCCGATAAACAGGATGTTTTTGCCCTCCCATTTGCTTCCGGGTATCATTGTGGGCATTTCCTCCGGCGCCTGCTCTGCTGCCGTATCCGCGCGGGCGATGACCTCATCGAGTGTTATATCATTCTCCGGACTGTCTGCATATATAACAGCGGGGAAGAGTGTGACCGACATTATAACTGTCAGCATAAAGCTTAATAATTTTTTCATATATGTCCTCCCTATGTATTACCTTTTTATTTGCTTGCGGCTTCGTCTGATCGATGCAAAAACGGTGTTTATACCGTTCTCATAGCTGTATATGTAGCTTTCCGCCCTGCTTTTGATTATTGCAACGCCGAGGTGGTCGGAGATATCGTTATCGTCAAACAGATCGTAGCGATCTCCCTTTGAGCAGCATGTAAGATCTATTGTTTTCTGCGCCTCTGAGTATTCAAGGGTTATCGTGATATCCGGCTCTCCGTCATGGGCACTTATAAATTCGCCTATAAGCTCCTCGCAGCAGAGCTGGATGGAGCAGCTTTCCTTATCATCAAGCCCGTATTTCGCGCAGAAATCCATTATCTGCCCCTGCAGCGCCATCAGATCGTAGCTGCGGCTTGTGATATGATGCTCGAGCGTTTTCAGCTTGCGTATGAATGCAATGGTTTTTTCTTTCTTTGGCGAATCAAAGATATCGCTTGCCGTACCCTCCTCATATATGCCCTTATCGGAAAAAAACAGAATGCGGCTCGCAACGCTTTTTGCAAATTCCATTTCGTGCGTTACTATGAGCATCGTATAGCCCCGATGCGACAGCATGCGTATAGTCGCAAGCACCTCGCCGACCATTGATGGGTCGAGCGCGGAGGTCGGCTCATCAAAGAGCAGTATCTCCGGCTCCATCATGAGACAGCGGGCTATTGCAACTCTCTGCTTCTGCCCGCCGGAAAGCGTGTCCGGCATACGGTTTTCTGTCCCTGAAAGACCTACCGAGGCAAGCAGCTCATGCGCCTTGGTCTCCGCTTCCTCTTCCGGCATTTTCAAAAGCTTTGTCGGTGCAAGAGTGAGATTTTTCAGCACCGTCATATGCGAATACAGATTAAAGCTCTGGAATACCATGCCCATTCTGCGCCGTATTCTGTTGATATCCGCGCCGCGCGAGGTGATCTCCTCACCGAGGATCCTTATGCTGCCGCGGTCGGGCTTTTCAAGCTGTTCGAGCATACGCAGGAACAGGCTTTTTCCGCAGCCGGACTCACCGAGGATAACGATGACCTCGCCTTTTTCAACGGTCAGCTCCAGATCCTTTAGAATATCATTCTGCCCGAAGGATTTTGAGAGCCCCTTTACTTCAATAACACTCATGCTCTCACGCTCCTTTTGGTGCCGATATGATCTGTCAATATGAATATGGCCTTAACAAGGTATGCCATGCCGAGATACAGCGCCATTCCTGTGCATATCATAATTACAGGCTCCATTGTGCGTGCTGATGCGGTGTTTATGACCCGTGTAAGATCGGTGATCGTGACATAGCCGACCACGCTCGTCCATTGGATAAGGTTGATTATCGTGGATTCATAGACGGGCCTTGCTATCCTTGCCGCCTGTGGCAGAGTGATGAGCCTGAACACCTGTAAGCGTGTAAATCCGGCGGTCAGGGCGGCCTCTGCCTGTCCCTTATCTGCCGCGCTCAATGCGCTGCGCATAAGCTCCGAAAAATATGCCGAGAAGTTCAGTGAGAAGGTGATGACAGCGATTGTAGTCGGCTCTGATTTTTTGAATATGACATAAAACATCATCATAAGCAGCATCAGAGGTGGGATCCCGCGGATAAGCGCGATGTATAGCGCGGCGATACCCCTCAAAAAGCCTATTTTACATGTTCTGAGCCAGCACAGTCCCGCGCCGAGAAGTGAGCCGAAAAGCACCGACAGGGCTGAGATCCTGATCGTGACCCAAAGCCCTGAGAGCACAGACTGCCACATCCCGCTCTCTATGATAAGCGAATAGAATTTGTCCATTTTGTTACCTGCTTTGTATGGGGGTGTAAAAAACTCAGTTTTTTTGCAGTCCGGACTTTTTTTACATCCCATATTTTGAAATAATTATAATACAGCAAAATATAAAAGTCAATGGGGTTTTTTGCCAAACAATATGTTTTTACACTTAATTAAATAAAAAATCTTTACTTTTAAGCCCTTTTATGATATATTTATAATTGGATCAATGTAGGCGCATAATACAATTATTTTTTTTGAGGTGTGTCATATGATGAAGAAAATTATAACTGCAATTTTGTCAGCAGCAGCGATTGGAGCTACCTGTGTTCTGGCGGCAGAGCCGTCACAGGAATATACGATGGATGACGCGGCGCATTCCGCAACGGCAAGCGGCGCGGTCACATATACTGACGGTGTTTCCGGCAGTGCGGCGGTGCTCACGAACAATGCGTATCTGTCCCTGCCTACCATGACTATGCCTGCGGAATATACAATATCTGCATGGGTAAAGCCGAGCACAGTAGACGGATGGGCGCGGGTGTTCGATTTCGGAACAGGAACGCAGAAATATATGTTCCTTACGCTTTCAAACGGCTCAAATACGGTCTTTGCCGTAACGAATAACTACAGCGGAGCAGAGCAGAAGATAACCGCGCCCATAGCCTTCAAGGCGGGTGAGTGGACGCATATCGCGATAACCCGCTCGGGAAGCACAGGCATAATGTATGTAAACGGCGTTGAGGCAGGACGGAATGAGGAAATGACAATCACCTCCTCACAGCTTGGCAGTCTTAATAAAAACTACATAGGAAAGTCGCAGTATAACGACCCGTATCTGAATGGCTTGGTGGATGAGTTTGCGATATATAGCAGCGCGCTTTCCGCCTCTGATATCACGGCGCTTGCAGTGCCGGACAAGATCACATCGGTAGAGGATGATATAAAGCTTACGACCGATCTTGAAACTGCACCGGAGCTGCCAAAGACTGTTGCGGCAACGCTTACCGATGGCAGCGTATGTCATATTCCGGCGGTATGGGAAGACTATGACAAGAGCAGGCTTTCCGAGGGCGGCAGCTTTACGGTAAACGGCAAAGCGGGCGGCAAGGCTATCACGGCTGAGATAACCGTGAACGGGCTTGTTATAACGCCGTCTGTCAGCATGGACGACAGCGGACAGGTAACGACGGTGTTTGATGTAACAAACAAAACAGAGCTGAGTAATGCTGTCATATACCTGGGAATATATGACGAGGGTAGACTTATAGCTGTAAGGACACAGAAAATAGATGATTTGAAAACCGATAAATACACGCTCTCAGCTGATATATCGGGATTGGAGGAACCAATGGCAAAGGCATTTATATGGGACGGGGAGATGAAGCCGCTCGCGGATGCGGCGGAATACAGGAATACGAAGCCTACCGGCTCATCGTTTGAGGTATCGGAGGTGCGTCTTACGGACGGTATATTCAAGACCTCACAGGAGCTGGGCAAGAGCTACATAATGTCGCTTGATCCGGATAGATTGCTTGCGCCTGTCGCGTATTCAACGGGCGCGACAACAGACCGGTCAAAGTATTACGGCGGCTGGGAGGCATACCAGTACCGCTCATATAAGGGCAACGGCATTTCCGGTCACTCACTCGGACACTGGCTGAGCGCAATGTCAACGATGTATGCGTCAACAGGTGATGCGGCTGTAAAGGAAAGGCTTGATTATGCCGTAGATAAAATGGCAGAGTATCAGAACGATGACGGCTATGTGGGCGGTGTACAGAAAGCTAACTTTGTAAGCACGCTCAAGGCGGGCACTGTCAACGCGGGCGCGTTTGAGCTTAACGGCTACTGGGTGCCGTGGTACTCGTTCCACAAGATATATCAGGGGCTTATAGACGCGTATGAGCTTGCGGGAAACGAGAAAGCGCTTAATGTTGCGATTAAATTCGCCGACTGGGGCATTGATGTTACGTCAAATCTGTCTGATGCAAAGTTCGCGCAGATGCTTGAATGTGAGTACGGCGGCATGAACGAGGTATATGCCGAGTTGTATAAGATAACAGGCGAGCAGAAATACATGGATATGGCGGTAAAATTCTCACAGAAGGCTATCTTAGAGCCGCTCTCAAACGGTATAGACGAGCTTCAGGGCAAGCACGCCAATACGCAAATACCCAAGGTGATCGGCGCGGCGGCGGTGTATGAGCAGAATCTTACGCGGACGGATTACAGCGACGCGGTAAGCTTCTTCTATGACACTGTAGTAAATCATCGTTCCTATGTAATAGGCGGCAACTCCAACCGCGAGCATTTCGGCTCACTCACCGATGAGGTGTTAGGGCCGCAGACACTTGAGACCTGCAATACCTATAACATGATGAAGCTTGCGGAGCATCTGTATTCATGGAACCACAGCGCGGAGTACATGGACTATTACGAAAAGGCTCTGTTTAACCATATCTTAGCGTCACAGGATCCCGAAACGGGCGAAAAGACCTACTTTATGGCTACAACTCCGGGACATTTCAAGGTGTATTCTGACGCTTTACACGGCAACTCATTCTGGTGCTGCAACGGCTCCGGCATGGAGAATCCCGGACGCTACACAAGGGATATATACTATAAGGACGGAAACACATTCTATGTAAATCAGTTCATATCATCAGAGGTAACATGGAAGGAAAAGGAGCTGGTAATATCTCAGCAGACTGATTTCCCGTATGAGGATACAACGGTTATCAGGATCGAAAGCGGCACAGCGGATGCTAAGATGAAGATAAGGATACCTTCATGGATAGCTGACGCGGCAGAGATCACGATAAACGGCGGCGAGGCGGTAAAGGTCACAAAGACCGGTTATTACACGATAGAGCGCGAGTGGACGGCTGGCGATACCGTAACGGTAAGACTGCCGATGGCGCTTCACACATACACAGCGCGCGATGATGAGCATAAGGTCGCGTTCATGTACGGTCCTGTCGCGCTTGCGGGCGAGCTGGGAACAGCGTCATTCCCAAAATCCGACAGGGTCAACGACCATACCTCGCTTGATAACCATACATCAATAAATGTGCCGGATATAATCGTAAACGACAAAGCACCGGAGACATTTATAACGGCGAAGGACATCTCAAAGCTTGAATTTGAGCTGACGAGTATTGACGGGACAATAACAACTCTTATCCCGTATGCTGATCTGCACCATGAGCGGTATTCGCTGTATTGGATGCTCTACAGCAAGGATGAAAGCATAGAAAAGGACGAGTTCACCGAGGCGCTTAATGCGGCAACGACAGACACCGTCTATCCGAACGAGCAGCAGCCCGAGGTAGACCATGGTATGCTCAAAAACAACTCGTATTCGGGCTACTTCTCGGACGTATCGCGCGGCTGGCGTGACGCGCGCGGCGCGGACGGATATTTCAGCTATGATATGAAGGTCGACACATCAGCGGAGCATAACTATGTGATGGCGATCTACTGGGGCGGCGATGTTCCGTTCAAGGCGGACGGTGTAAGCTATACGCGTGAGTTTGATATACTTGCCGACGGTACGAAAATAGGCGAGGAAACGCTTAATAACAGCAGCCCCGGAAACCTGATGTATAAGTTTTACGAGATACCCAAGGATATCCTTTCCGGCAAGGAAAAGGTAACTGTAAAATTTGCGCCCAAGGGAGCCGGAAAGGCAGCCGGAGGCGTGTTTGAAGTAAGAACAACAACGGAGACAGTGAATAAGTAATGTATGATTCTGCATTTTACAAGCTGAGCGCGCGCGAGGCACTTAAAAATAATTATTGGGCAGCTCTGATCTGCGCGGTGGTATGTGTGGTGCCGTCATATTTTTCGACAAAGCTCGGCGCAGCGGCGGCATCATTCGGACTGATACCCGACTGGAGCATCAGACTTTTGTCTGCGGCCGTGCAGATATTTGTCATAAACATCCTGATGGTGGGCTTTATAAGATTTCTTATGAAGCTCGCGCCGAGGGAGGAGAGCGGGCTTTCGGGCTATGACTATAATCTGGTGTTTTCCGGATATAAGGAGAACTTCATAGGCACGCTTGCGGCGACCTTTATGCGGCAGCTGAAGATATTCCTTTGGTCGCTGCTTGCCGCGGCGCCTACGATAATAGGACTTGCGCTCATAGTGGTCTTTGTACCTCAGGGAGCACTTGAGGCTCTGCTGCGGCAATGGCTCACAGCAGCTATGCAGCCGACGGATAACAATATCATGCTGCTGGCGGATATTATAGAGAAGACGATACCGCATGTAAGCATATATATGCTGATTTGGCTGGCGGCAACGGCGTTGCTTATCATCCCGCTTATACGCAAAACATATCTGTATTCCATGATACCGTTCATCATGGCGGCATATCCGGATATGAGCTGCAAACGCGCGTTCAAGCGCTCGTATGATATAATGTTCGGCTACAGGATGAGATATTTCCTTGTGCAGCTCTCTTTTCTGGGGTTCATATTTATGCTGTATATCTTATACACGTTTTCCGGCTCGCTCATACTGTACAG
Source organism: uncultured Oscillospiraceae bacterium (assembly GCA_946531785.1). Taxonomy (GTDB): domain Bacteria; phylum Bacillota; class Clostridia; order UBA1381; family UBA1381; genus Ornithomonoglobus. The sequence goes on along the minus strand of CAMNAT010000082.1, from coordinate 1,336 downwards.
CCTTGCGACTGCGGCGCTGATGCCGTATCAGTATATGACATACTATCAGTTCTTTAAGCAGCGGAATGAAACAATAGAATATAATATTGAAAAATACGGTGAGACCGAAAAACGGGAGAGTGTTTTATGAAGATAACAATAATCGGACTGGGACTTATGGGCGGCTCGGTCGCAAGACGGCTGCGCGGATTTCATGACTGCCGCATAGCGGCATATGACAGGGATCGTGAAAGCCTTGATCTCGCACTGTCTGACGGCGTGATAGATGAGGCATACACAGATGCTGCCGGCGCTATGCGTGATGCGGATCTTATCATACTGTGTCTTTATCCGCAGCTGAATGTGGATCATGTCAGGGATAATCTGGACAGCATCAAGCCGGGGGCGATAATAACCGATGTAACGGGTATAAAGGGCTTTATGATACGCGAGCTTGAAAAGATACTTCCTGATGATGTCGAGTTCCTCGGCGGCCATCCTATGGCGGGGCGCGAGGTAGGCGGATATAAAAGCTCGACCGATACGCTCTTTGACAATGCGCCGTATATCATAACTCCGACTGAAAGAAACACGCCGGAGGCCATTCAGCTTATAAGGGATATGGCGAAGTATATTGGCTGCCGCACTGTTGTCACAACAACACCGGACGAGCATGACTCGATCATAGCATATACATCACAGCTCATGCATGTGGTGGCGGTCGCATTGTGCGAGAATCCGCTTCTGGAGCGCTCGGAGTCGTTTGCGGGCGGTAGCCTGCAGGATTGCACAAGGATAGCGGTCATAAATGAAAAGATGTGGAGCGAGCTGTTTGTTGAGAACAGTGAGCATCTGGCGCACAGGATAACGGAATTCCAGAACACATTGGAGGATATGAAGCAGGCTGCGCTTGCGGGTGACCGCGCGGCGCTTGAAAAAATAATGAAGCACGCCACACAGCAGAAGCTGAAGTGGCTTATGAGGTAAATGACAATGCAAAGAAAAGACGAGGGACTTACCCTTTTGGGAAACAAAAAAACAGTATACAAGGATGATTACGCGCCGGAGGTGCTTGAATCGTTTGAGAACAAGCATCCGGATAATGACTACATGGTGACATTTAACTGTCCCGAATTCACGAGCCTGTGTCCGATAACCGGACAGCCGGATTTTGCGGAGATAAGGATAAACTATATCCCCGACAGGCGCATGGTGGAGTCAAAGTCATTGAAGCTGTATCTTTTCAGCTTCCGTAACCACGGCGATTTCCATGAGGATTGCGTGAACACCATAATGAAGGATCTTATAAAGCTGATGGATCCGAAATATATTGAGGTAAAGGGCATATTCACGCCGC
>CAMNAT010000081.1 GCA_946531785.1 uncultured Oscillospiraceae bacterium | reverse complement strand
ACAGCGAGAGACGCGAGTATAACAACGAGACTGACGAGACAGTTAATTTGAAGGCGAAGAAGGCGCTCGCAACGGGTCTTATCCCGATCGTATGCTGCGGCGAGTCGCTCGAGCAGCGTGAGGCGGGCATAACCATGGACTGGATCGCTATCCAGATCAAGAAAGCACTTGCAGGCATACCGGCTGAGGATGTCAGGAAGGTAGTCATCGCTTATGAGCCTATCTGGGCTATCGGCACAGGCAAGACCGCGACTGACGAGCAGGCTGAGGAGGTCTGCGGCGCGATAAGAGAGCTTATCGCAAAGCTTTATGACGCTGACACCGCAAAGGCTGTTACCATCCAGTACGGCGGCAGCATGAACGCAAAGAACTGCGCGGGACTTCTCGCAAAGCCGAACATCGACGGCGGCCTTATCGGCGGCGCATCGCTCAAGTCGGCAGACTTCGCGGTTATCACCGCGGCAGCGAAATAAGAGGATAAACAGAAAAAGCGCTTGCAGTCCGTTGCCGGGGATCGGCATATGGGAAGCAGGCGCTTTTTTAGAATAGTTTATGGAAAGTTTATGAAAAGTTTAAACTTTTGCGGTATTATGTATTTATAGAAATATAATTTCGGAGGTACATATGAAAAGACTGTTTGCAGTTTTGGGCGCGGCGCTTATAGTATACAGTGTGATACTGTCTATGATGCAGAATTTTGATATAGGTCAGATAATGATACTCGCTCTTGGCGTTATGTTTACGATATACGGCTTGTTTTACAAGCGTATGGAGAGGTATGCGGCGTTTCGCATCATAAAGAGGATCGTGATAGCCGCGATGTGCGCCGAGGCGGTGCTTGTGGGGTTCATAGCATACTCGGGCGTTCACGATACCGCAAGATATGATGAGGATGCGGTGGTAGTCCTCGGCGCGGGAGTGCATGGGGATCAGATAAGTCTGCCGCTCATGCAGAGGCTTGATAAGGCGCTGGAATACTATGAAAGAAACCCGGACGCGGTGATGGTCGTTACCGGCGGCAAGGGCTTTCAGGAAACGGTGACCGAGGCTGAGGCGATGGAGAGATACCTGCTCTCAAAAGGCGTAAAGCAGGAAAGCATCATCAAGGAGGAAAATGCGACCTCAACGAACGAGAATATGAAGTTTTCAAAAGAGATACTTGATTCCCGTTTTGACGGCAGCTACAGCATCGCTGTCATAACGAATAACTTTCACATCTACCGAGGAGTGCAGATCGCAAAAAACGAGGGCTTCAAGGATGTAACACACCTTCACGCGGGTCTGGAATGGTATAACCTGATGCCATGCTATCTGCGAGAGAGTCTTGCCGTCATCAAGCTCTGGGTGCTTGGATAATATAAGTAAAGCCGCTCTGCAAACGCAGAGCGGCTTTACTTATCTGTCATTCACCCACGGGGATCTTGCCCGCTTTTATCAGCCGCAGCATGATGCCGGCAATGTCGGGGTCGAACTGCAGCCCCTTGTTCGTTTCGATCTCGCTGATGATCTTTTCCTTTGTGAGCTTATTTCTGTATACGCGGTTGGAGTTCATCGCATCAAAGGAATCCGCAACGCAGATGATCCGCGCGATGAGCGGTATGTCCTCACCGGCTCTGCCCTCGGGATAGCCGTGACCGTCATATCTTTCGTGATGGTAGAGCGCGCCCTCGCCCGCGTTTTTAAGGCTCTTGAAGCTGCTCAGGATCTCGCCGCCGTGTACGGTGTGCGATTTCATTATAGCAAACTCCTCGTCCGTCAGTCTGCCGGGCTTTCTTAAAATGTTGTCCGGCACTCCGATCTTTCCGCAGTCGTGCAGAAGTGCGACATAATAGATACGGTCAAGCTCCTCGCCGTCATAGCCCATTTCCTTCGCGATCTGACGCGTATATATCGCGACACGCTTTGAATGGCCGTTCGTGTACGGGTCCTTCGCGTCGATGAATCCGGTGAAGGTCTCGATGGATTCGTTGATGATCTCGTTGTCGCGCTGATGCCGCTCATGATACTTTTTGATCTGCGCCGAAGTGATAGCGAGGATGATGAGCGCGATAAGCCAGATCAGCAGCCCTATCATCGATATCCAGAACAGCGGTTCGCTCGTGAGCAGGCGGTGGAAGGTATAGTCAAGCTCCAATGTGGAGTCACTGATATCCTCGCCGATAGCCGTATAGAGGATGATGCCGGGTGTTGTCGCCTCGTTCGGCTTGATCGGTACCTCCATTGCGTTCATGCTGGAGCTCGGGATATAAATGAGATAGTCTCCCGCTCTCATCTGTATGAGCGACTCGCCGTCAAAGACGACGCATCTCAGTGAATGCTCCGCGGGATCGAATTCGCGCAGGTCGGTGACGGTGTCCTTTATCTCGCCCTCGGGCGTGTTCTGATGTATCTCCAAAGCGCCGTTCCACGCCGACATAAGGAATACATCCTTATTGAAGCTCAGCCGGAACGAGAAGTCCTTGACCTCGTCCCGGGTGTTGTTCGTAACGGTAAAGTCATATGTGTACGCTTGGTGGTTATGCTCGACGATCCCTTCGTTGTTGAGATCGAACGCCTTTGTCCAGGTGCTGCCGCGCGGCACGGCGCTTACCGTGACATCGCCCTCCGCCTTTTCCTGCAGGAACAGCGCATCGCCGGAAAGCATCCGGTGATGCCGGGTCTTATTATATACATCGACCCTTATCACGCTTGCGGCAAAAAGCAGTATCACCGCAATTATCGCCGCAAAGTATATAAGAGCCGTTCTTTTTCCGTTTTTCATCGGTATTGCTCCTTATTATATAGCTATATAAATTATAATATCATAAATTCCGCAATTTTGCAATATGTATTGTGCAGTAAATAATACATATAAAATTCAGTTGAACAAAACAACTGCCGGCAGCTTGTATAGATCTATAAAATGAGTACAAATGAGTAATATATGAGTAAGCGTGTCTGTCATATCCGGCAATGACCGTCATAGTATGATATAGAAGCTATTTCAATAAAGACGGTGATATATATGAAGCAGATATTTCTGGTCATACTCGCGGCGGTGCTCATCACGGTAGTCATTCCGCTCGCGGTGGTCGAGCTCGTACCTCCGGGAGAAAACGCGGCATCGACCATGCCCGCGCAGACGGATGCGCCGATTTCCGACACGGCGGCAGAGCTTATGTGAACCTATACAAAAAAAGTAGACAAAAACCGACAGGGGTCATGTGCTGAATTTTTAGCTATAGCAATAAATATACAGATTTCTTTAAATTTATTGTAGCATTTTGCGATAATCTGTGTTATACTGGTGATGATAGCGTTTATTCGGAATCATTATGGAGGATAACATATGAACATATCATCTGTTCTGTCGCTGTTATGCGGTGTTGCCCTGTTCCTTTACGGTATGTCGCTCATGGGTGACAGCCTTAAAAAGGTCGCGGGCAATAAGCTTGAGACAATTTTATACAAGCTGACCAATACACCGATAAAGGGTGTTCTGCTCGGCATGATAGCGACTGCGATAATACAGTCATCGTCGGCAACGACCGTCATGGTCGTCGGCTTCGTTAACTCGGGAATGATGCAGCTCTCCCAGGCGATAGGTATCATAATGGGCGCGAACATCGGCACGAGTATAACGGGCTGGATACTCTGTCTGTCATATATAGACGGATCATCCGGCATCGCTCAGCTTTTGTCGACTGCCACAATTTCCGCGGTCATCGCCATTATAGGCATAACGATAAAAATGACCGCAAAAAAGCGCAGCAAGCGCAGCATCGGTGATATTATGCTCGGCTTTGCGATACTCATGACGGGTATGCAGATGATGAGCGCGGCGGTATCACCTCTTAAAGGCAACGAACAATTTGTACATATGCTCACGGTACTGGAGAATCCGATCACCGGTATATTGGCGGGTATCCTGATGACGGTAGTGCTGCAGAGCGCATCTGCGTCTGTCGGTGTTATACAGGCACTTTCGGCAACGGGCAATATCTCATTTGCGGTCGCACTGCCCATTACTATGGGTATAGGAGTCGGCGCGGCATTCCCCGTGCTGCTCTCGGCGATAGGCACAAACAAGGACGGTAAGCGCACCGCGCTGGTGTATCTTTTGAATGACCTTCTGGGAATGCTTATCTGGTCGATAGTGTTCTATTCTGTGAACTCGGTAGTGCATTTCGGCTTTATGAGTATGACAATGACGCCGGTAAGCGTGGCATTGATAAACACTGTTTTCAGAATGGCGACGGTCATAGTTCTTCTGCCGTGCATGAAGCTGATAGAAAAATTCGTCTGCTTCATTATCAAGGACAAGCCCGGCGACGAGGAGGATCAGGCGGATTTCAGTGTGCTTGAGGAGAGATTTTTAAGCTATCCCGCGCTCGCTATCCCGCAGGCTCAGCAGGTGATGAACGATGTCGCTATCCGCTCGCGGAAGGCGGTACGCCGCAGTCTGGATCTGCTTACGGATTATTCTGAGGAAAAATTCAAAAAGGTACAGGTGACCGAGGGTCTTGTTGATAAATATGAGGACAAGCTCGGCACATATCTGATCCGGCTCTCGGCGCGGAAAATGACTCCGGCGGAGAGCAAGAAGGTCACAAAATATCTTTATACGATAAGCGACTTTGAGTCGCTGAGCGACTACGCGCTCAACATCGCATTTATCGGCGCAGATCTCTATGAGAACAAGATCACCTTCTCCGAGCGCGCGCAGACGGAGCTTGCAACGCTCAAGCCGGCGGTCATGGAAATGGTGGATCTGGTCGTTGACTCGTTTGTAAACGATGATGCAGAGAAGGTGAAGCGGGTCGAGCCGCTAAGAGAGCTTATAAACGCTCTGATCGAGGAGTTGAAGTCACATCATGTGGACAGGCTCAGTCAGGGTGAATGCGTGCTTTCAAACAGCACGCTCTTCAATGATATACTCACATATGTTGAGCGTCTTGGCGCGCACTGCTCAAATATCGCCGTTGCTATGGCGAAGCTGGAGACACATAACTACAGCTATGTGCAGCACAGCCACGGCAAGCTGAAGGAACGCGACGCGGACTACATGGAGTATTTCGAGGAATACGAGGAAAAATATAAATTACCTGTATAATATAAAATCACTGAGCCAAGAGGCTCGGTGATTTTTGTATGTGAAGTACTATTATTATTTTTATAAACTGAAATCTACATGCTTATTAACAGATCCTTAGTACAACCAAGAATTGTGCCTTCTCGCAGGGCTTGACTTTGAATGCGTATTATGGTAAAATAAAATATGATAAAATAGAAGGGTTATGAGCCTATGAAAGTGATAAAGGGAATATTTACATTTGTTTTGTACCTTTTTATGCTGCTCATGGTCTGTGTATTCTTCACAGGCAATGGGGCATTCATATATGAAGGATTCTGAACCGGAGAGGTAATACATGAAAAAAATAATAGCGGGCATTATTGCGGCTGCGCTTGTGCTTTCGGGCAGCGCGGTGTTTATCCTGCATGGCGGTATGGACGAGGGACGGCCGCCCGCGGACGGCAGCGGCAATATACGCGCGGCGGTGCTCGGCTCGGGCGGGCGCGCGCAATATATAAAAAAGCAGCTTGAAAACGGGATAATGGGAAATATCGAGCTTACCGATGCCGCGGATATATCCGGCGCTGATATAGTTTATGTCAGCAGCCTTGACAAGACCGCGTCGGGTGCTATCGAGGAGTTTGTGTATAAGGGCGGTACAGCGGTGCTTGATAACTCCACGCTGGGCGGCTTCAGCAAGGAATTTCTGGGCGCGGCGGAGCTTGTACCGGTCGGCGGCTGTCCGGCGTTCATGACATATAACGAGCCGGGCGAGGATCTCGGCGCTATCTCGGAGCTTTTATATGACTATTCCGAGATATTCCGCGGCTATGAAAACTATGACAGCTATGCCGCGCGGGATTACGGCTACGGCATCATCCCGACCACTGCGGAGGCGCTGACGGAGCTTGACGGTGCGGCAGTGTACACGCGAAACAAATACGGCGCGGGGAATGTGTTTATAACAAATCCCATGCTCCCGTCGGAATATACCGTTTCGGATTTTGCGCCGGGCGAGGTCGGCGAGCCGTTCGCGGCGACAACAGCTGCGGCGGGGAACTTGCTTTTAAACTATTACGCTGAGTTCGTGTCAAAGCAGAAATACGGATTTGCCGTTGAGCGCACCTTTGGCGCATTCGGTACAAGACCGGCGGCGTGGGAACTGCACTATGAGGATATAACGGGCATCGAGAACAACTCGCTCGAGGAATTCGCAAGGCTCTGCATAAAAAAGGGTCAGATGCCGTCATATACGCTTGCGCGTAATTTTTACACATGGTTTGACCGCAGCGAGAGCCTTTCGTGGCTCGAAAATGATAACGGGATAAAGAATGACATATACGAGGGCGCATACTGCAGCGGCAGGCATGTGGTATCCTCGGGAAAATGGCTTGCTCAGGACAGATATGAGCATACCGAGAGCTATTTTGACGATGATCCCAAATACACAAAGCGGCTGTATCCGTATCCGACCGACTGGAACGATGACGGCGTGACGGATTTTATCTGCGGCAGCGCGGACGGGCGGTTCTACTACTATGAGGGCCGCGGCATGAAGGATAATTATGAGACCGGAGTTGCCACTCTCTTCACAGATCGCGAGGGCAACGCTCTGACAGTCGGCGCATACTCGTCGCCGGTCATATTCGATATTGACGGCGACGGCAGGGGTGAGCTTATCTCCGGCGCGGAGGACGGCGTTATCCGCTATTATGAGAGCATGAAGGATGAGGATAACCGCGAGTCGATGGCATTCGATTTCGGTGGAGCAGTGCTGGATACGGGTCTTACAGACAGCATGATAGATATAGGCGACATCACCGGAGACGGCTTTTACGATCTTGCGGTGGGCTCGCGCAGCGGTGAGCTGAGGGTATATCCCGGTTTTACGCGTGATGGCTGGTCAACGAGCTTTGAAAGCTATATTCCCGTACAGACCGGCGAGAGCCGCGCTGCGCCGTGTATATATAACGGCGAGTTGTACTGCGGCACTCTGGAGGGGCGCGTCGCGCGCTTCACTTATGACGGAAGCAGCTTTAACAAGGTCGGGTATCTGAAATATGACGACATATCGCGCCGCGGTGATGACAGCGTCACTATCGGCATGAACTGTGTACCGCGGTTTACCGATATCGACGGTGACGGAGATGACGATCTCCTCTGCGGCAGCCTTGAATACGGTATGGCATACCCGATAGACAGCGGATATTTCCCGTACAGGAAAAAGCTGCAGGAGCAGATAGATTTCTGTAAGGATAATAATATATATCTCGGCATACACGGCTTTACAAGCAGATATGCAACGCCTGAGCATGAATCGGCGGAGCTTGAAATGCAGAAAAAAGCATTTGAAATATACGGACTGGAATGGAACAGTAAGGGCGCGAACCAGCACACCTGGTACACGAGCATGCATGGCTATGACGGCAGCGGTATAAACGGGTATAACCCCGGCTATAACGGCACCTTTGCCGCGCAGAAGGACACCGGGCTTTTGTGGAACAGCGGCTTCACGCCGCCGGAGAGCAGGCAGGTGCCGCAGAGCTGCGCGGAGAACGCTATCCCGATGCCGATGTATCTTTCCGGCATGGACTTCCTGCTGATGCAGGTGTCAAACACGCCGCACGGCGATGGGAGATACTCATATCAGAGCGTGAAATACAATATGCCTATGCTGTTCTATAACCATTGCGACTATATATATGAGGATGAGAACGAGCAGACCGAGGCGGTGGACAAGGTAGAAAAGCTTGTTGATAACTATGGATATCTGTTCACCGGTGAGGATGTACTCGCAAGGATGGTCTCGGCGGCGTATAACACAGATATAAGCGCGCAGAAGGACGGCGACAGGATACTTGTGAGTGCCGCGCCGCGCGATAAGACGCGCGGGCTGTATGACGGGGACTGCATAGGCTGTG
>CAMNAT010000080.1 GCA_946531785.1 uncultured Oscillospiraceae bacterium | reverse complement strand
ACATTCTATCCCCCCATTCGGGGTATATTATACCACAAATCGGATCAAAAGTCAGTAGGTTTAAGTTTATTGTACTATAAAGGGGATAATTGTGCAAGCAAAAAAAGCCCGCAGGCTTTTTTATGTTATTTGATATGAAATTCAAAGCTTATCCGCGATCGCCGCGAATTCGGAAAGCGTGAGCGTTTCACCGCGGCGCGTTGGCTCTATGCCGACGGATAAGAGCAGCTCGCGCAGCTCATCCTTGCTGCTTTGGAAGTTTGATGCAAGACAGTTTAAAAGCGTCTTTCGCCGCTGTGAGAACGCAGCCTTTACCACGCGGAAGAACATCCGCTCGTCCTTTGTTTCCACCGCGGGCTTATCGCGAAACCGCATCCGCAGTACCGCGCTGTCCACCTTCGGGCGCGGCACAAAAAGCCCCGCGGGAACTACGCTTATTATCTCCGGCTCGGTATAGAACCGGCACAGCACCGACAGCGCTCCGTAATCCTTCGTTCCCGGCTTCGCGCCGATGCGATCGGCGACCTCCTTCTGCACCATAACAACAAAGTTCTTGATCGGCAGCCTTGCCTCGATCACTCCCGTTATTATGGGTGTCGTGATATAGTACGGGAGATTAGCGGCTATGCTTATCTTTTCGCCGCCGAATTCCTCGTCTATCAACGCCCTTACATCAGTTTTAAGGATATCGCGGTTTATGATCTTTATATTGTTATACTCCGAAAGAGTATCGGAAAGTATCGGGATGAGCCTTGCGTCGATCTCACACGCAACGACTTTTTTCGCACGCTTTGCAAGCTCGTTTGTGAGCACGCCAAAGCCGGGGCCTATCTCTAGCACTCCGCCGCCGTCGATCTCCGCGGCATCCGCGATCTCCTCCAGCACCTCCTGCGAGGTCAGGAAGTTCTGACCCAGACCCTTTTTAAACTGAAAATCATATTTTTCGGCAATGCTTTTTATTACTGCCGGTGAAATAAACTCCATTAGTTTCTCCTTGCTCTGCGCCTTTAAAGATCCTTTTCAAACGGCGCCCTTACCTCTATGCTCCTGCCGTTAAGATAGCCGAGTCTGCCGCCATCTCCGATATCAAACACAAGCCTTACGCTCCAAAGCGCCTGACGGAAGCTGCCGCCCTTGGCACCGTATTTTGTATCGCCCGCAAGCGGATAGCCCGCAGCCGAAAGCTGCGCGCGTATCTGATGCGTGCGCCCTGTGTGCAGCTCGATCTCCACCAACGAATAACCGTTCCTTTTTGCTCTTACCTTATATTCGAGCCATGCTTCCTTTGCCCCGTCCGAACGCGTTCCGGAAACGGTCGTCACCTTTCCGCTCCGCTCGGTATAGCCGCGCAGCTCGCCGGACTCCGGCGGATAGCCCTCGACCACCGCAAGATAGAATTTTCGCACCTCTCTGTTTCGGATATGCTCGTTCATCTCACGCAGAGCGGGCGCGTTTTTTGCGGCAATAACAAGCCCGCCCGTGTTGCGGTCAAGCCTGTTACACAGAGCGGGTGTAAAGCTGTTTTCATCCCCGGGGTCATATTCGCCGTTTTCGGCAAGATAGCTTTTGATCATATCTATAAGCGTTGCCGCGGCTGTGCTGCGGTCATCGGCATGAACAAGCACACCGACAGCCTTGTTCACGACAAGTATGTTCTCGTCCTCATACGCAATATCAAGCTCCGGCTTTACATATTTAAAGCCGGGATCGTGCTTTTCAAAAAACTCATCCTTAAAGTACAGGGTCAGGACATCCCCCTCGGAGATAAACACCGAACCGTCCTTTACATGCCTGCCGTTCAGCCTGACACAGTTTTTCCTCATGCCCTTATAGAGCATGGACTTAGGCATACGCGGCATCAGCTTGGACAGAAACCTGTCCAGCCGCTGACCGCCGTCATTTTCGTTTATATATAGCTCCTTCATTTTAGTTGCAGAGCTTTTTAACGATAGCCGCTATCTCGTCATCCGTAAGACCGAGATGCTTTATATATGTGCGCGCAGCCTCCTTGAGATCTGCCGCCTTCATCTGATCTATATCGGTTATGCCGGTCATTTTTGACAAGCTCGGTATTATGTTGCCCTCGGCGAGGTGTATCCACTGATCGCTGCCCTTCTCTATATGATAGAAGTTCTCATATGAGAGCATGTAATCATCAACTATCTCGTCATAGCTTGCGCCGCAAAGCGCTTCAACTATCATTGCCAGAAGTCCGGTCTGATCCTTGCCCTGACGGCACTGGATGAGTATCGGCGTTCTGCTATCAGCGATGGCGCGGAGCGCCTTGGGCATATTCGCCGCGAACTGCTCGCTGTCCATTTCAAGACCTGTCGGGCAAACTTTGACATCAAGCGTTGAATAGTAGCTGCCCGCATAGCCGTCACGCGACTTCATTTCCTCCTCGGTCTTTTCGGAAAGATTGATGACTGTCTCTATCTTAGCATTCGCACATAATACATCTGCGTACTGGTTTCTGCCCAGCACTGAATATATCGGAGTCGATGAACGATATAGCGTCTTGGCTTTGATATTTCCCGCGGTTATCTCACGGAAGTTCGCAAATACCTCATCGGAGGAATAGTCCTCCCTGTCATTTGTATAGATAACGCTGCTCCTAAGCTCCAGCTCTGACGCATAGCCTTCCTTTTCGTACAGCTTAAAGCCGATCTTATCGCCGACCTTTACGCCATAGGTCTCGCCGAAGTTACCCATATTGATAGCAACTGTGATATGCTCGCTGTCCGTCGAAAGGATAAGCAGCTTGTCATTATCGACATCCGTATAGGTCGTGCAATACGGCGCTGTCATCTGTGCTTCGGGCACAGTTACCTCGATCACATCACCGGTCATGAAGCCTACTGATGTGAACTCCTTTATCGTAATATCCGTGGTCGCATGACCGTGATTATCGATCTCGGTTATCCTTCCCTCTGTCTCTGGGATATACTCGGTCTTTTCGTGTGCCTTTTCATGGCTGTAAAGTATCATTGACGTTTCCGCGCGGGTCAGGTTTGCCTTCGGCATGAAAAAGTTCTTTTCATCCCCTACCATCAGCCCTGTCTCGCTGCAGAAAGCAACGGCGCGCCTTGCCCATTCGGAAATATCGCCGGCATCAACAAATGTGAGCGCCCTTGATACCTGCGTGTTCTCCTTCAGATACTTATAGTAGTTATATAAGACCTGCGCCATCTGCTCGCGTGTCAAAAGATCATTCGGGCCGAAGGTCGAGCCATCATAGCCCTCGACAATGCCGTTGTTGCCCGCCCACGCCGCATACGGCGCGGTGATATCAGACTCCGGGATATCCTTAAAACGCGACTCGCCAACATTGTTTATATCTATCCCCTCGCACCTGCCTATAGCTGTCACGAGCACGCCGCGGGTCATTTTCTCCTCCGGTGCGAAATGCGCGGCATCTATGCTGTCGATAAGCCCGTTATCGGTAACATAATCCACACAGTCATAATACCACGCGTCAGCCGCTACATCACTGTACTCCTCTGCCGTCACAGGCGCGGCAAATGCGGGAAGCATCGAAACAGCCGCGATCAATGTAAATAATCTCTTTTTCATTATTTTTCCCTCTTAATTGGCGTTCTTCTTTCTCCCTGCAGCCTTTCCTCTCAGATCTGTCTGCAAGATCCTCTTTCTCATCCTCAGATGCTCCGGCGTTACCTCCAGAAGCTCATCATCGGCTATGAAGTCAAGACATTCTTCAAGTGTCATCTCCCTAGGCGGAACGAGCTTCAGCGCGTCATCTGAGCCCGAAGCACGGGTGTTGGTCGCATGCTTTTTCTTACACACATTTACGGTGATGTCCTCGTTACGCGAGCACTCACCGACTATCATTCCCTCATATACAGCCACATTAGGTCCGATGAAGAGCGTGCCGCGCTCCTGCGCGTTGAACAGTCCGTATGTAATGCTCTCGCCGTTTTCCCATGCTATGAGCGCGCCGCGGTTACGCGGCTCAAAATCGCCCCTATACGGCTCATAGCGTTCAAGGATGCTGTTTACTATTGCCGTGCCCTTGGTAGCCGTCATTATCTCGCTGCGGAAGCCGATAAGTCCGCGGGACGGTATAAGGAACTCGAGCCTTGTATAGTTCTGCGCTGTGGGCGCCATATCGCTCAACGACCCCATGCGGTTTACTACCTGATCCATGACCGCGCCGGTATATTCTGTCGGCACATCCACAGTTAGCCGCTCAATAGGCTCACACTTTACGCCGTCAATATTTTTAAATATAACTACCGGGTTCGATACCTGGAACTCATAGCCCTCGCGGCGCATGTTCTCGATAAGCACTGAGAGATGCAGCTCGCCGCGGCCTGATACATTGAACGCCTCGGTGGTGTCCGTATCCTCAACGCGGAGACTTACATTTGAGTCCAGCTCGCGATACAATCTGTCACGCAGGTGTCGCGATGTAACGAACTTGCCCTCCTTGCCCGCGAACGGGCTGTCATTGACACTGAAGGTCATTGACAGCACCGGATCATCTATCTTCACAAACGGAAGCGGATCGAGCTTATCGGGGTGGCAGATCGTCTCGCCTATATTTATATCGGTTATTCCCGAAATCGCGACAACATCGCCCGCGCCTACCTCATCGGCGGTCTGCTTCTGCAAGCCCTCGAAGGTATAGAGCTTTGTCGCCTTTGCGTGGCCGGTCGTTCCGTCCTCACGACAGATCGCAAGCGACATTCCGGTCGTTACCTTACCGCGCTGTATCTTGCCAACCGCGATCCTTCCGGTATATTCGTCATAGTCTATGTTTGAAACAAGCATCTGCAGCGGCCCTTCGTCCTCACAGTCCGGACATGGTATCTCGCGCACGATAAGCTCGAAAAGCTCCTTGAGATCCGTTGACGGATGCTCGGGATCATACTCCGCAGTTGCCCAGCCGTCACGGCCGGAGGCATATATAACGGGAGTGTCGAGCTGCTCCTCGCTTGCGCCGAGGTCTATGAACAGCTCCAGCACCTCATCGACCACCTCATACGGTCTTGCGTTCGGGCGGTCTACCTTGTTCACTACTATTATCGGTCTCAGATCCAGAGCAAGCGCCTTTGAAAGCACGAATCTTGTCTGCGGCATACACCCCTCGAACGCGTCTACGAGCAGGAGAACGCCGTCCGCCATTTCCAGTCCGCGCTCCACCTCGCCGCCGAAATCGGCATGTCCGGGTGTGTCGATTATATTTATCTTAACACCGTTATAAAACAGCGAGGTGTTCTTTGCAAGGATGGTTATGCCGCGCTCGCGCTCCAGGTCGTTTGAGTCCATGACGCGCTCTGAAACGACCTCGTTCTCACGGAAGGTTCCGCTCTGCGCGAGCATCGCATCGACAAGCGTTGTCTTGCCGTGGTCAACATGCGCTATTATTGCTATGTTTCTGATGTTCTTTCTTTCTGTCATTTATATATTTTTCCCCTTTTTTCAGATTATCTGAACAGTGCTATCGCACCCACTGCTATTGTCAATATCATTATCCCCGCAAGGACTAAGCATGTTATCTTTATCGCCTTTTTACTCATCATAATATCTTTTCTCCTCAGTTATTCTTGTTCATCACTCTTAGTATTATCGTTGCCGCCTGCGCGCGCGTTGCGGAATCTGCCGGACGGAAGGTGTTGTCATCCATTCCGTCGATAAAGCCGTTTACTGTCGCAAGCTTCACCGAGAGCTCCGCCCAGTCGCTTATGTTCGCCCCGTCAAGGAATTCTATAGCGTTTTCGATATCCACTGCGCTGTTGGTCTTGACAGTCCTTGTATACTGATAAAAATACTGTGTAAGCACCGCCATTTCCTCTCGCGAGATAGGAAGATCGCCGTTGAACGCGCCGCTGTATACCGTCTTTGAGCTTGTTGCCGTTCCATTTTCGTCAACAGTGTACTCAACGCTCTCATGGAAGCCGGCTATCATCGCATGCGGTATAAGCCCGATATCTAACGCCTTCTGCAGATACGGCGCAAACCATTCGCTGCCGCGCAGTTCAAGACATTCGCCCTCGCGGTACGGAGTTGTCTGAACGCCCGTTGCCTCCATTATCATTTTAAGATGCTGCGCGCGTGTAACGTTCCCGTCCGGCGCATATGTAGTATCTGTAATACCGTTTATTACGCCGCGGTCTGCCAGAGTCCTTATAGTGGTCTCC
This sequence comes from uncultured Oscillospiraceae bacterium, assembly GCA_946531785.1. Classification (GTDB taxonomy): domain Bacteria; phylum Bacillota; class Clostridia; order UBA1381; family UBA1381; genus Ornithomonoglobus. Next base: position 1,819 of record CAMNAT010000080.1, on the reverse strand, counting down.
GCCCAGTGTCCTCTTGTATCCTCAAAATCCACTGCCATTGCGCTGCTCGTTATGAGCATAACGGATGCCAGCGCGGCTGTTATCATTTTTTTCATCTATATCTTTCTCCCTTACCTCTTTCTGAGCCTCTTGAAAAAATCCTTTATCAATCCGGCGCATTCATCCGCAAGGATGCCGCCCTCTGCTGCTGCGGAATAGTTGCACAGGTTCATATCCAGCAAATTCAACCGCGAGCCCGCGCAGCCTGATTTTTCATCATATGCGCCGTAATATACATGCTCTATGCGTGAATTGAGTATCGCGCCCGCGCACATCGGGCACGGCTCCAGAGTTACATACAGCTCACAGCCCGGCAGCCGCCACCCTCTGAGCTTTTTACATGCGCGGTCTATCGCGATAAGCTCGGCATGAAGCACGGCATTCTTCTTTGTTTCGCGGCGGTTATAGCCGCTTGCAATGACCCTGCCGTCACGCACAACGACCGCGCCCACGGGCATCTCGCCAAGCGCCGCCGCCTTTTTTGCGCGCTTTATAGCCTCGCGCATGAATCGTTCTTTCATTATGACCGGTAATCTCCGTTGATTTTAACATAGTCGTAAGTTAAATCGCAGCCCCATGCCTTTGCCTCGGCATCTCCGCTGTTGAGCTCGACATCAATATATATCGTATCCTCACCGAGCACCGTCTTTGCGAACTCCTCCGAAAACGGCACTCCCGCGCCGCTGCGGCACACAGGAAGCACACCCTTGTCTGAGCGGAAATCGACATCGACCTTGTTTATATCAAACTCCGCCTCGGCATAGCCGATAGCGCAAAGCACACGCCCCCAGTTTGCGTCCTCGCCGAACATGGCGCACTTTAAAAGCGGTGAACGGATAACGCTCTTTGCAACGATTATAGCGGTATCTGTATCAGGCGCACTGCTTACCTTACATTCAAGCAGCTTCGTTGCGCCCTCGCCGTCCTTTGCAAGCATCTTTGTAAGCTCGCTCATGACGATATAGAGCGCCTGTCTGAATATATCATAATCCTCGCCCTCCGAGGTTATCTCCGCATTGCCGGCAAGCCCGTTAGCATGGAGCAGGATGGTGTCATTGGTCGAGGTGTCGCCGTCAACGCTCAGACAGTTATATGTTACCTTCACTATCTCCGACAGCGCCTTTTGAAGCATCTCGCTTGATACCGCCGCATCAGTGGTGATAAAGTTCAGGGTGGTAGCCATGTTCGGATGGATCATGCCGCTGCCCTTTGCCATGCCGCCGAGATGCACGGTCTTTCCGCTAAGCTCAAACTCTACGGCATACTCCTTCTTCACAGTGTCAGTCGTCATTATAGCTGTGGCGGCACGCTCATTGCCGTCATATGTAAGCCCTGCGGCAAGCGCCGCCGCATATTTTTCTATCGGCTCTATCGGGAGTATCTGACCGATAACTCCTGTGGATGCGACAAGCACCTCATCCGCGGATATCCCCAAGGCATCAGCCGCTAATGCACACATCTTTTCTGCCTTTTCCACTCCGTCGGCATTGCAGGTGTTCGCGTTCTTTGAGTTCATTATTACCGCGCGAGCCTTGCCGCCCGTCCGTTCAAGATGCGCCTTCGTCACCAGTATCGGCGCGCCCTTGACCTTGTTTGTCGTATACACGCCCGCTGTATTTGCCGGAGCATCGGAGACATACAGCCCCAGATCATTTTTATTCTTATCGGCGTTCAGTCCGCAATTCAGCCCATGAGCCCTATAGCCCTTTGCCGCGCAGACACCGCCGCCAACTGTCTTATACATAAACATTTCCTTTCGTTAAGTCTTCGACATTATTCC
>CAMNAT010000079.1 GCA_946531785.1 uncultured Oscillospiraceae bacterium | reverse complement strand
ATTTAGAGGAAAATCTGAATATCATTAAGGAAAAGGGCGGGATCCTCAATGATGAATACAATACGCCTATTGCCTGCAATATCGACGGTACAGGTTGTTAATAAACTATTTGATGGAGTAGTGCTGAGATCATGGATGTTGATACGGTTGTGATTGCCATTGGAGTCCGTGCAAACACTGCTTTGGAAGAGTCTTTAACGAACTGTAGCTTTACAATCGCATCCGTCGGAGACTGTCATGAGCGTGCCAAGATTGGATACAGGGGAATCCAAGAAGGCTATGAGGCTGGAATTCGTATATGATAAAACAGGAAGCTTATTCAGAAAGAGAGAAACAAATATTTCTTAACTGTGAAAAATACTATAATATTTGAACCTCTTATTCTTTGCAACGGGCGTGATGGAGCATAATAGAAATGAGCAAATTAAACGATTTTTTAATAGAGGCAGATGTGTTCTACCTTGCAACGGCAGATAGAGATTAGCCGAAGATAACTATAAGGTTAGATTTAAGATTATAGGAATATGAAAGTGATAGAATGAAAGATGTAAAACAAATTATTGTAAAGCTCAAAAGTGAGGTCGGCGGAGATAAGTTGTATAACGAATTTAGCGGCGAGTATGCTCTGCTTGACGGTATTCATAATATCGTCTACACTGACTACACCGGTAATGAGATTACTAAGGTGGGTATACAAGCTGATGACAAAATGATGCTCCTGCACCGCACAGGTGGTTTTTCGGGTGATATGCTGTTTGACACACGGACAGATACGGTTGTAAAGTACGCTGCATTTATGGTAGAGAGTGGATTTGTGCTGCACACTTATGATTACAGCGTGGAGCAAACTGACAAAGGTATTCATATATTCGTCCGTTATGGTCTAAACGATGGCGGCGACGAGGAAATGAAAGGCGAACAGGATATAGAGGTGATATTTGGAATATAAATATTTGGGGCGGCAAATTGCCGCCCATTTTCATCAGCCTGTTATAAGATAAACCGCAACTGCCGCGAGTGTGCTTGTAAGGCCTATAAGAGCCTCATACGATATCAGCTTCATTCTTTCACTTATTGACATATTCACGCTGCCGCCGGTGGCGTGGAAGAATGAGCCGTGGGGAAGTGAATCGATAACCGTTGCGCCAGCGTGAATCATCGCGCCCGCTGCAACAGCCGAAACACCCGCCGATATAAGCGGCTCGGAGAAGGTTTGCGCCGCGATTGTCGCACCTGCGGTTGTTGAAGCCGTTGCGCCTGCCATAAGTATGCCCGAAACGGGAGCGAGAATAAACGCCGGCATATTCATCATATTGAGCAGAGCTATAATATCCGTCTGCAAGGAAGAAGCCTTAATAATTCCGGCAATAGTACCTGTACCTATGAGCAGTACCGACACGCCTATAACCTTGCTTAAACCGAAGCTTGAATAGTCGATAAGCGACTTCGCCTGACCTGTCGCAGCCGCGCATACGATACCGCCCAAGGGGAGCGCGATAAGCGGATCAACACTGATGCCGAATATCGGTCTTAATGCAAGTAATATGATAACCACCACAGGACCGCACAGAGCCGCCCATATGTTCGGGAGCTTTTTATTTTCACTCTTTTCCAAATCCTCATCTGTTATCGCAATACCGTTCTTTTTCTTTGATAGAAGCGTTGCGATAATTATTGTGACAATCAAAGCCAAAATCGCAGGAATAATATTTTTCATCATAAGAGAGGTAAGGTCAACATTAAACGCCTCCGAAACCGAAATCGTGTTTGGATTTGGCGAGATAATGTTACCCGCCTTACCGCCGCCAATCATAGCAATAAGCACCGCGCCCTTGTTGTAGCCTGCCTTCTGACCGATTGCAAGCGCGATAGGCGCGACTGTTATAACAGAAATGTCAACGAACACGCCAACCGCGCATATAATCATAGTCGCAATCGAAACTGCCGCGAGCGCGCGTTTCTGTCCAAGCTTTTTAACAATCACTTCGGAAATCTTTTCCGCTGAGCCTGTTTTGATTAAAACACCCGCCAGAATACCCGAGGTCATAATGCGAAGCACCGAGGAAATCATACCTTGTGAGCCTGTGACCATTGTGTTGACCGTACCGACCAGTCCGCCTCCGCCTATAAGACCGCCAACAAGCGCGCCTATTATAAGGCTGTACGCAGGCTGAACCTTTTTGATTATAAGAAATATCGCGAGCGCCAATCCAATCAATGCGCCCCATGTTGTAAATGTTATGTCCACTTTGAATACCTCCTTCAATTAGTTACAGACTGAGAGAAAATCGTTCAGAGTGCCGCTTTGCGGCCGATGGTGCCGTACGCGTGTACTGCCCTCGGCAAAAAAGTGGTGCTATGGGCGATTTTATCCAGTCTTTTACTTAAACGCCCTAATTGTTCTAAATACCTGCTCTACAGTATCCGTCATATTCGCTCTTGCGTTATCAGAGTTCATCGCCTCATCAAGTGTGCATATTCCGCGAAGAATTGGGAAGAACGCGTCAATGCCGTTTTTGTTACACTCCGTCGCGTCCTTTGTGACGCTGCCGGCAAACGCGATAACGGGAATATCATACTTCTTTGCCAGCTTTGCCACACCCACAGGAGCCTTACCCATAGCTGTCTGGAAATCAAGCCGTCCCTCGCCGGTGATAACAACATCCGCGTCTTTTATGTATTCCTCAAGTCTTGTTTCTTTAAGTATCAAATCAATGCCCGCTTCAAGCGATGCGTTTGTATATGAGAGAAACGCAAATCCCATACCGCCGGCCGCGCCTGTTCCGGGGAACTTTGGGTCAGCCTTCGGGTACTTTTCGCGCGTGAGCGCGGCATAGTATGAAAGCCACTTATCCATATTCATAATCATTGAAGCGTCCGCGCCCTTCTGCGGACCATACACCGCGCTGCAGCCATTATCGCCGCACAGCGGATTTGTAACATCGCAGGCAATATGGAAACGGCAGTCTTTGAGTTCGGGAATTACATTTGTATCGGTTATCGTTTCCAAATCCTTAAGCCCCTTTGCGCCGAAAGCAACCTGATTACCCGACTTATCAAGCATACCAAATCCCAAAGCCTGAAGCATACCTACACCGCCGTCATTTGTCGCACTGCCGCCTATGCCGACGATAAACTCACGGCAGCCTTTTGAAATAGCGTCCTTAATCATTTCGCCAACACCGTAGGTTGTTGTGTTCAAAGGATTTCTTTCGCTGCTTGACACAAGTGTAATACCCGCCGCTGCGGACATTTCTATTATCGCCGTTTTGCTGCTCTCAATAATGCCGTATTTTGCGCTTACAGGTCTGCCAAGTGAGTCATTTACAGTGATTTCCTGCATACTTCCGTTCATACCCTCAACAAGCGCGTCAACCGTTCCCTCGCCGCCGTCCGCAAGAGGTCTGACGACCGTTTCAGTGTCAGGGTAAGCTCTGCGTATTCCGTCCGCTATCGCATAGCCTGCTTCCATTGATGTGAGACTGCCCTTTAAAGAGTCGATTGCAATTACTGCTTTCATTTCACATACCTTCTTTCTTTTTGATTTATTTGTTGATTATATTTTAGCATACAAGAGCTTTATATACAATGGTACAGATAATAGATAATAAATAAATTTTAATTATATTTTGTTATATATAACAAATAGTTATTGACTGCGCACTGCCAAAATGTTATACTAAAACCTAAGAGGTGATGGATATGCGAAATATTGACAGGACGCTTGCAAAACAAATAATAAACACAGTCGAGGAGGTATGCGGACACGGGATAAATTTCATCGACAAAAAGGGTATAATATTTGCAAGTACAGACGAAAACAGAGTCGGGGATTTTCACGAAATCGGTTTTGAAGCCGCAAAAACGGGAGAGGTTATTGAGGTTCACAATGACGAGACTTACGGCGGTACAAGGAAGGGAGTTAATATTCCCATATTCCACAGAAATGAAATAATTGCGGTAATAGGTATAAGCGGCGAACCCGATGAGGTGCGACGTTATACAAAGCTTGCGGTTAGAATAACCATGCTTTTGATCCGTGAACAGGAGATAGAGGAAAGAAATCGCAGTATAAAGGAAAAACACAGCTATATTATCCGCGCAATGATAAGCGGAAATATAGAAAACCGTGATTACTTTAGCAGTTGCATAGAGGAGCTTAAAATAGATAAAAAACAAAATATGAAGCTTATAGTTATAAAGCTGAATCCGCGCTATAATATTATGAATGTTTCACTTATTGAACATCAGGCAGAGATGGTGCTTTCGAGCGAACAGGTGATAGTAAGCTCCTATATTTATCCGAATGAATATGTCGCGCTTGTTGCAGAGTCTGCACACAAACAGTTTATTAAAACTCTTTTTGATTTTGCCGAGGGAAACAAGCCGATATTTAAAATCGGTATTGGCTCGCCGCAGAAAATAGGCAGATTACATATTTCATATGAACACGCAAAAATCGCGATAAAAGGCATTGAGCAAGGTGACGAGTGTTTTTCTGATTTTGACAGCCTTGATTTAGAAATACTGCTCGGCTCAATCCATGAAAATGCACAGCGTGCGTATATTCAGAAAATTACCAAATCACTATCGGAGGAGGATAAAAGAATACTCGGGGTTTATTATAAAAATCAAACGTCACTTGGCAAAGCAAGCGGGGAACTGTTTATTCACAAAAACACAATGCAGTACAAACTCGATAAAATAGCTGCCAAATCCGGTTATAATCCGAGAAGCTTTCGTGACGCTGTTATTTTATATCTGGCGCTGAAGATAAGTAATAAATGTGAAGCATGACAATTCATATATCAAGGAGAGTTATTTCCTTTAAATACCTTTCAATAATTCTTCTGACTGTGTTTTTAATATCCATATCACCATCAGACAAACACCACTCAAAAACGCAGCCTTTAACAATGGTGCAGATGTCCGCGCAAACGGCGTGAATGTCTGTACCTTCTTTTATTATGCCGTTTTCAAGCGCGGCGGTCATTTCCGTTTCGCTCCGCGCCATAACCGTTCCGTCCGCAAATTTGCCGTCCGCTTCGCTCATATATGCGGAAAGCGCCTTGTTATTCGTGGTATAAAAGCTTTTCATAAAATCCTTGCCGAGTGACATATAGCGCTCAATCAAATTCATATAAAGCTCGTAAATCCTGCCCGCAATATCGGTAAGGGGAGTGGTCAGCTCGCAGTCGCCGAACGAAATATCACGCACAAAGTACATCAACAAATCGTCCTTGTTCTTAAAATAGTGATAAAATGTACCCGTCGCGACATCGGCGGCGGCGCATACATTACGCACAGTGAGGTAATCCGCGCCATGCTTTTTAATAAGCTCCACAGCCGTATCAATAATTTTTTGCTTATTATTCTCAGTTCGTTCGCTGTCAAACGGTCGTCCTCTTTTTCTCATTATAATTTCTCCTCAAAATTTTATATTTCGTTATTGACATTGTATCACAAAAGTGCTATACTTGTCAATAGAACACGCTCTAATAATTCGATTAAGGAGAGATAAAAATGGAAATCATTTATTGGTCAGACTATGCGTGCCCTTACTGCTATATTGGTGAGGCAAGGCTTAAAAAAGCGATAAAGCTGTTAAATTCTGATGAGCCGGTTTCGGTACAGATGAAAGCGTTTCAGCTTGACCCGACAGCGGGCGAACATGCCGAGAGCGACACAGTGACGCGCTTTGCAAAAAAGTACGGTTTAAGTAAGGAAGCGGCGGCAGACAGGATAGAACACATCTCGCAGCTTGGTATAGGCGAGGGTATTGACTTCAAGTATGCCACAACGCTGTTCACAAACACAATGGACGCTCACAGGCTTACAAAGCTTGCCGAGAGCAAGAAAAACCCCGAATTGACGGATAAGGTAATTGAACGTCTGTTCGCGGCGTACTTTACCGATAATCTGGAGCTTGCAAACCACGAACTTTTAAGAAAAATCGGTGTTGAGTGCGGTTTGGACGAAGCGGAGGTAAACGAGGTGCTTTCAACTGACAAATTCAGAGATGAGGTAGAGGACGATGAATACTCCGCCGCAAGCTATGGTATACACTCCGTACCGTTCTTTATCATAAACGGCAAGTACGCGATACCGGGCGCACAGTCAACTCGTGATATGCTCTCATCTCTCGGACAGGTACAGAATGAGGAACGAATTAAGGCGGCGGCGCAAAGCGGCGGCGGTATGTCCTGCGGACCGGATGGATGCAGAATTGAGGATCACAAATGATATATGAAATTCCCGTAAAAGGTGCGTTTGAAACTAACTGCTATTTCTATATAGACGATACCACAAACCACGGCTTTTTAATAGACCCCGGCGCGGAGGCGGACAGACTGCTCGGAATAATAAAAGACAGAAAATGGACAATCGAAAAAATACTCTTAACGCACGGTCATTTTGACCATTTCGGCGCGGTAAATAGAATTCGGGCACAGTTAGCAATTGATGTTTACGCGCATGAGATGTCCGATAAATACCTTTTAAATCCGCAGATAAATCTGTCAACATTTTGCGGACCGGATATCGTTGTAAACAATGCCGTAAAATTTGCGGACGGCGATATAATTAAGCTCGGCACAAATCCTGATTTTGCATTGAAGGTAATCCACACGCCCGGTCATACGGAGGACTCAGTTGTGTTTTACAGCGAAAAGGATAAAACCGCGTTTGTGGGCGACACGATTTTCAAGCACAGTATAGGCAACTACAGTTATCCCGGCGGCAATAAGACGGTGCTTGTAAACAGCATTATGACAAAAATATTTACACTGCCCATTGGCACGGTTTTGCTTTCGGGACATTCAGCTAAAACAACTGTAGGCGACGAGAAAAAGTATTACGGAATGTGAGGTGCGATATGGATATTGTAAGACAGCCTATAAATTTCGGCAAGTTAGAACTGCATAACCGTATTGTAATGCCGCCGATTGCGACATATCAAAACACGGAGGACGGATATGTAACGCAGAAAATGCTCGATTACTACGGCGAAAGAGCCAAAGGTGGAAATATATCAATGATAATAACCGAGCATAGCTATATCACACTTCAGGGCAAGGCGAAGGCGAAGCAGCTATCTATTGCGGACGACGCTTGTATTGATGGACTGAAAAAGCTGACGGACGCAATTCATCAAAACGGTACAAAGGCAATGGCACAGATAAATCATGCCGGAAGCGCCGCGCCGTCTGCTGTAAACGGCGGCAGAGTTGTTTCAGCAAGCGGTGTTATATTGCCTACAAAGCCTATGATGGGCGATGGAACTGTGCCGGAGGAGCTTACAAAAGAAGAGATAGCAGAGATTGAATATCTGTTTGGACAGGCGGCAAGGCGGGCAAAGGAGGCAGGCTATGACGCTGTGGAAATACACAGCGCACACGCATATTTGCTTAATCAGTTTTACTCACCGCTTACAAATAAAAGGACCGACGAATACGGTGGCAGCTTGGAAAACAGGCTGCGTGTTCATAGGGAAGTGATCAGAGAGGTGCGCAAACAGGTAGGAAGGGACTTCCCGATTTCCGTCCGTCTTGGCGGCTGCGATTACTGCGCGGGAGGCAGTACGATTGAGGACAGCGTTTTTGCGTGTAAGGTGTTTGAAAACGAGAGCGTTGATATGGTAGATATATCCGGCGGAATGTGCCGCTATACGCATCCGACAAGTAATAAAGCGGGATATTTCAGCGATATGTCGGAGGAAATTAAAAAGTCGGCTGGGGTTCCCGTTATGCTTACAGGCGGAGTGCAAACAGCAGCTCAGGCAGAGAAACTGCTTGAAAATAATTCAGCAGATTTAATCGGAATAGGGCGCGAGCTGTTGAAAAATCCACATTGGGCGGATGAGCAACTAAGAGCATGAAGATATTTAGATAAGTGCAGTTTGATAAATATCATTAATGTACAAAAAGATGAAAAAAGTAAGATTAGCTTAAACACTGACTTTTTAGGGGGGTGAACTCCGTTATTTTGACTTCGGGTAAACTACCCCCCT
>CAMNAT010000078.1 GCA_946531785.1 uncultured Oscillospiraceae bacterium | reverse complement strand
CTCCAGCTTGAATGGCTTATTTTGCAATCTATATCAAGAGCACCGTTATCCATTTTCATTGTACCCTCGGAGGTGTTGTTTGCCCAGTCCTGCGCATACCGCCAGCCGGGCGCGCCATCGTTGAAATCAAAGCTTACGGCATCACCGGTTATGACATCCTTGCCTATATCTCCGCCTACCCATTTGATGCTTGTTACGGTTATACCGTTTTCATTTACGTCCTTCAGATATAATACGGACAGATCAGAAAAATCCGTTCCCCATTTCTTTGAAAATGACTTATAATCATATACGGCATAATATCCGTCCTCAGTCTCACCCGTTTCCGCTGCCGCAGCCTGCACCCAGCCGTTTTCCGACCTCGTCCATGAGGACAGACACAGCTCCGGAGCAGCCTCCGCGCCGGTGTATTCAATAATGAAGCGCCCGGTAGGCGTTATCATATCAGTTGTAAAGTCTCCGCCGGGCTTGGATTCAGCTGCCAGCCAATCGCTTTCAGTAGATGCTGTGTCCTCACCCTCAAAAACAGTTACTTCTACTTCTTCACCGTTTGCAAACACAGGCACAGCTCCTGCTATCTTTGTTTCATCCCCATGTACCGCAACGCAGTAAAGGAACATTCTCAGATCCTCTATCGTGGGAGTATATTCAGCCGACTGTGCGCCCTCGATCGCCGTTCCGCCCTCGGCGGTATCAGAACCGGCTCTGTACCATTGGAACTCAACATCGTCAAAGCCTGTCTCGACAGCTATAGGACTGCCGATCACCGCTTTTTCCGCGCCGCCAGCGAACCACACCTTGAATACCGGTCCCGGATCTATCCATTCCGCGGTCAGGATCGTTGCAGGGCAGCTTACTCGCTCATTTGCAACGCCGTCCCAGCGTCCCCATGTTTCCGCCACGAGCTCGGATATATCGTCTAATGTATATCCCTTACCGGTAACAAGCTCTGTGATCGAAGTATAGTCATATTCATAATAATATGTACCCTCGGTCTCCGTTTCACCGTGAGCCGACGCGTCTGTAAGCTGATCCCAGCTGTAATCGCCGTCGCGGATGACAAGATGCACATCCGTTTCAGCTTCAGCACTGTATTCTATCCTTAGATACCCGTCCTCGGTAAATCCAAAATCAGATCCGCCGCCCAGACGGACATTCGATGACGCATCCGCCGCTGCGCCGCTGCCGGCATCTATAACGGCGTTTATTTCCGCAGCAAAGCTGCAAACGGGTGCCGCTGACAGAAGCATCGACAGCGCAGCCGTCACAGCCGTGAACTTTATTGAGCGCCTGTTCATTTCTATCCCTCCCACACATTTAATTAAATCATCTATTTTATTTAATTAAATAATAGCATATATCTTCTATTATTACATCACTCATTCTTGGTTGTTTATATATCATTCTTGGTTTGTTTACCCTATTATGCTTATTAAAAAGAGCTGTATGCCTCTATGTTTTGTGCAATTTCATATACCTATTTTGGTTTTAATTAAATTCAACTTAATTTTTTAATTTATTTAATTAAAAAGCATTGACAAATCTGTCTGATTATGCTATACTGACATCATAGAACCGAAAAGGAGCTGTAATTATGTGTACCGAAAGCTCATTAGCCTCCAAAAATGATCCGATGGTCTATTCAATGAGACCACACGATGAGTTTTCTTCATGCTTCCGGATAGAAGCAATCGGCAAGCACAGCCTGCGCGGGACTGCCTTTATCCCCCAGCGGCAGTTTTTCCGTATGATCTTTACCGGCAACAGCCAGATCAGGGTACACAGCACAGCCAATGACAGGCTCTACGGTAAAATGTCACTCATTTTTATCGGCAAGGATGAGTCTGTTTCACTCCTCACAGACTCCGCGTCCGGCGATATCTATACGCTCTATCTCTCCGGAGTGTGTTGCGCGTATCTTTTAAACGCCTTTAAAAACGCTTCGCCGGACGGGGCAAGTCTTTTATGCTCCCCCGACATCCTCATACGGTTTGAGGATCTGATCTCGAATTTTGGCATGTATGCTGCGGATGATCTCAGGGAACTGCAGTTCTTTGTAAACCTCATAGGCGATGCGATATCCGCATCAAATGCTTCCGGCTCTGAAAATATACCGGAATATATAAAGAGCATAAAGGAGCTGTTCGATAACGAATACACCCAAAGCTACACTCTTGACATGCTCGAACACAGGTTCCATGTGAATAAATATAAGATAGCAAAGGATTTTACACGCTGCTACGGCACCTCGCCGATCTCCTACCTTAACAAAAGCAGGATAGAGCATGCGAAAAAGCTTCTGCTGACAACAGATTACAGGATCAATGAGATCGGATTCAGTGTCGGCATCGAGACCACAAATCACTTTATACGCCTGTTCAAAAAATACACATCGCTTACACCGGCTGTTTACCGCAAGCTCTCTCGCACGAGAGAAATATAGCAGCTTATAAAGCTAATCTCTCCTCCTTTATAAGCTACAGCCCCCTAGGCAGCCAATACGGCTCCCTATTATAAAAGACGCTTCGGAAACGGAGCGTCTTTTACATGTCATAAATTATTTGGCCTTATTTATCAGGCTTTCTCTTTCCACGATATGCCCGCTGGTCATATAGATCCTCGGCTCGGGCATGGATTCCTTATTGATCCGCTTCACGATTATGCTTATAGCAGTCTCGACCATCTCATCAACATTAACATCATAGGTCGTGAACTCGATCTCACTAAGTCCCGGGAACAGGTAGTTGTCAAAGCCCACAACAGAAACATCCTCCGGCACCCTGTAGCCCGCGCGCATCAGCTTTGACGAGATATCCGCAGCTACCAGATCGGAATTGCAGACTATAGCCGACGGGATATGCTCGGGCACCTCCACGGGGATATATGTATTATCCGCCGTTCTGTCAGGAATGATCATGCTGCTGTTATACTCTATCCCGTTTTCCGCAAGCGACTTCAGAAAGCCGAAAAAACGGTCAGTGATACTTGCGGTGGCGTTTACCGCGCCGACAAACATAAGGTCGCGGTGTCCGCGCTTAATGACCTCGTTGGTGAGAAAATACATTCCGTAGAAGTTATTTGAAATGATCGAATCGACATCCCTTATATTCTTTTTATAAAAGTCAACAAAAACCATAGGTATATCTATCGAGCCCTTTAAAAGTTCAAGATATGCCGTAGGCAGCTCGCCAAGTATCAGAAGTGCCTGTATCTTATCATCGCGCACCATGACGGGGATGTTCCGCTCCTCGACATCGCGCTGGTTTATGATCTCAACCATTGTGATACATCCGTTTTCTATTGCCTTTATCGACATCCGCTGATACATATGCCAATAGAAGGTAGCGTATTTATCAAGATATTGATCGTGGATAAGCACGCCGAGACTGATCGTCTTTTCCTTTTTACCCGCTGACTGTGTATTGACATAGCCCATTTCGATCGCCTTGTCAACGATCTTGGCACGCAGCTCACGGCTGACGCCCTTCTGGTTCAACAAAGCATTTGAAACAGTAACGGCGCTTACACCCAACTCGTTGCCGATATCTATCAATCTTACGCCCTTTTTCATTTCACTTCAATACCTTTCCAATATAAGTATACTTTATCAATATACATATATTATATAGTATATTATTAAGTTTGTCAATACATTATTTAACCTGAATTTAAGTTTTGTTAATTAAATTATAGCTTTTACTTTATCAAGCTCAAAACATCCGCGTGATCTGAGGCAAACACGCTCCGCGGATCATTATAGAAGCTTATGAAGCTGTCGAGAAGCTCGTGTCCGTGAAGAGATCCGTCTCCGTTTTTATACTTCACATACGGAGTATAGAACGCGCTGTATTCTCCCCAGCTCGACCACAGCAGCATATATGCCGCGCCGGTGCCTGCCGCCGCGTCAAGCACATCCTTATACCACTCCTTGTTTTTGTTCCCGTACCTCAAAAAAGCTGTCTGGCTGTCCGGCGGAAGCGTTCGGTTTGTGGCTCCCGTCTCAGTAAGCGCGCAAAGCTTTCCATGTGCCTTTGCAAACTCATTGGTTTTCCCTAGATGCCTTTTAAGCTCCGCCATCCATCCGCTCTCCGGATCAGGCGCATTATCATACATATCAAGCCCAACTATATCAACACAGTCATCGCCCGGATACCTCAGCTCCAGCTCCGCCGCACTCTGCGGCTCGCTGCCGGGGCTGTAGATAAAGAGCAGATTATGCGCACCGCGCACCTCAGTCAGGTATCTTTTTGCGTAGCGGTATATTTTTTTATATGTCTCCGCATCACATAGCTCCGCGCCCCACCAGAACCAGCTTCCGGTGTTCTCATGGAACGGTCTGAAAAGCACCACGCCGTTTATCCGCCTGACATACGCCGCGATAAGATCAAGATAAGCTTTATACATATCGTTATATTTTCCGCCCGGTAATATCTCGTTTGCTGTGTTTCCGCTAAGCTCCGGGCTGCTATAAACATTGAAATCGTATTTCTCATAGCTGACAGCCGCGTTTTCATCCACCGTCCGCACGGTCGCGAAGTTCGGCATATGCGAGGAAAGCGTCACGATAGAACCGTTCTCTATCGCCTTATTCGTATAATACGCGGTCGCGGCGATCTCGCCCTCTGCGTTTTGCGGAAAGCTCGTGCCGTATTTCTGATTACACTTATACGCGCTATACTCCGCTCCGCTTATCGAAAGCGTGTCTATCCCGAATATCGCCGGATGATCACCGGTTATGTCAAAAACATCGGAGTCTGAAAGCTCACGGCTGCCCGCCTTGTTATCAATATAATTCTGCTGACCGATAAGGAGCATGTCCGACTCACCCACCGCCGCAAGATAGCTGTATAGGTTTTTTGCAGCAGCGTTTGCCTTTGCATCCGCAAGGCTCACCACATCGGGCAGCTCCGCCCCTTTGCCCGATGAGTCAACGAGCCTTCCGTCCTCTATCCTCAGATGCGAATTGCCGCGCTCAGGTCTCAGCGTCGAATCAACATAATAGCCATCCGGCTTATAATAGCTTTCACTCTCATATACAGGCGTCATACCGTCCCAGAAAAACACGCGGGCATTATTTATATCTGCGCCGAAGCCTCCGCCGGTCTTGTTCTTTATCACCGATCTTAACTCTTCATTATGGTAGAGAGCAATATACATATCGTACCCGTTCGAGCTGTCATAACCGGAGCTGAAGCGTGTCGGATCAAAGCTTATAGATACCTGCGCCTTATCGTAGGCTGACACGCCGGGGCAAAATGTAAAAACAGCGGCAGCCGTTAAAGCTGCCGTAAGTTTTATGCCGATATACATAATATCACACCTGCTCAAGCTCAAGGATCTCCGTTGCGAAATCCTCCTGCGCATAGCTTACGCGCAGACCGCGGCGCATCAGTAGATCACCCTCATATACCCTGCCGCTGAGCTTATCGATATACCGCTTATCCGGATCAAGTCCCATGAGCTTTATCCTCGGCGCGCGCGAGCTTGCAACTGAAAGGATCTTGCAGGTGAACACGAACGCGTGCTTTTTATCCTGTGACACCAACTCCCATGTGCAGTATTCCCCCTCAAACGGACTTGCCAATCTATGCAGCTCACCCTCATGCACGAGCCTGTCTATCTGCTTCCTCAGAGCTATCTGCTTCCTTATCTCGTCCATTTCCTCATCAGTCGCGTGAGTTATATCGAGCTCATAGCCGAAGGTCCCGGCATATGCGGTGTCAGCCCTTGTTTTAAGCGTTGTTATCCTGCCGTTCTGATGATTGGGCGACGCGGTAACATGTGTTGAGATCGCGCTCACAGGATAGCACATAGATGTGGAATACTGTATCTTCATCCTCGCTACCGCGTCCGAATTATCGCTTGCCCATATCTGCGGCATATACGCCAGAACGCCCGGATCAAACCGTCCGCCGCCGGAGCAGCAGCCCTCGAACAGCACCTCCGGGAATGCCGAGGTTATAGCGTCCATGATGCGGTAATAGCCCAGAACATACTCATGCGCATAGCCCGGATACGGCATATCGGACATGCCGCGGTTCATATCCCATTTCACATATTCCACATTCGCGGTACGCAAAACATCTGACACCGCCTCGATCACATACTCGCACACCTCGTCGCGGGAAAGGTCGAGAAGATACTGCCAGCGCGCCGTGACCCCGCGGCGCTGCGGAACATGTATAGCCCAGTCCGGATGCGCGCGGTACAGGTCGGAATCGGGACTTACCATCTCCGGCTCAAACCACAGCCCGAACTTCATCCCGAGCGCATTTATCTTTTCCGCAAGTCCCTTGATGCCGTTCGGCAGCTTGCGCTCATCCGGCACCCAGTCGCCGAGACTGGAGTTGTCGCCGTCGCGCCTGCCGAACCAGCCGTCATCGAGGACAAACAGCTCTATGCCCGCTTCCTTGGCTCTTTTTGCTATCTTCAAAAGCTTTTCTTCGTTAAAATCAAAATAGGTACCCTCCCAGTTGTTTATAAGGATAGGTCTTTCTCTGTGCGTCCATCTGCTGCGCATGAGATTGTTGCGGTAAAGCTTATGATACTCCCTCGAGATACCGCCGAAGCCGTCGGATGAGAAGCACAGCACCGACTGCGGCGTTGTGAAGCTCTCCCCGGGCATCATCGTCCATGCGAACTGCATCGGATTTATGCCCTGCTGCACGCGCAGCTGCCCGAGCTGATCCGTCTTTGCAACGGTAGAGTGATTGCCGCTGTATATCAGCGAAAGTCCGTACACCTCGCCGGACGCCTCCGTTGCATCACGCGACGCTATCATAACAAACGGGTTCATGTGATGTCCGCTTATGCCGCGCGCATTCTCAGCCTCGTACCTCATGCCCGGCTCTATCCTTGTCCGCTGCATGTTCATCTCCCGCGCCCATGCGCCGGTGAAATATATCATGTCATACCCGCCCATAGGCAGCTCCAGATTTGCCGAGTATGCGCTGTAGAGCTTTGCCGCATCAGTTGAGCGGTTTAATATCACCGCATGACGCGCTATTATATCGTACTCTTCAAAAACTATATAGTAAAGCCTTATCTCCATGTCGATGGCATCATCATACATTACCACCTCAAGAGTATCGGCGTTGTTTTCACCCTTAAAAAGACACGGCATCCCCTCTGTCTGCACCGCGCTGTTTTTATGTACTATGTATTCCTTGACGCGCATCCGCGAGATCGTGTTGCCGTATCTGTTCACTATCTGATATGCGGGGCTTCTCATATCCGTGTACCCGTACGCGGGGTACTCCTGCGGATACGGTTCCAGCGAAAACTCGTTCGCGCCCGAGCCGAGAGTTTCGTGCCACTCTCCGGTCATAAGCGAATAATCGCGGTCGGCAATGCGTCTGCCGAAATAGAAATGCAAAAGCTCGCCCGTTTCGCTCTCGTGCATGATGTAGCTTACGCTTTTTCCGATAAGGTGAGTCGTTTTTCCGTTTCTTATTATCATATCCGTTCCCTCTCTTAAAACGCAGACAAAGCCGTCTGCGGTCCGCAGACAGCTTTGCCGTTATTCAGCTTTGATTTATTACCTTTATTTGTATCAGAATGTGAATGTGAGAATCTCTGCTCCAGTTGATATTTTACCATTAAGCTGCTGAACTGCCGCAGTCTTTGTTGCGCTCGTCTCAAATCCCGAGCCTGTTACTACATTCTCAGTGTCAAATCTTGATACTTCCATTATGGGTGTATTATACTTTTTCATTGCACATATCCTCCCTATTACTGAATTGTGATGACCGGTGCGCCTGCTGCATCAAGCTTTTCTGCGCTGTCGGTTGCGATGATAAGACCGAAGGTAGCTGCACCCTGAAGCGTGCCTGATGTAAAGCTTTTACCCGGTACATTCGGAAGTGTAACAACAACTACTACGCTCTTATCAGCTGCTACATCAAATGTATATGTATCTGCAACATAACCGTCGCCCGCGCTGACTCCTTTGCCAACCGGTGTAGCCGTAATTGTCTCAGCCGGAACATATGTCGGACCTGATGTAACATATACTACATTTTCACCTGCGTTTGTGAGCCTTACATGAGTTATATTAGCAATATCATATCCTTTTGAAGCGA
>CAMNAT010000077.1 GCA_946531785.1 uncultured Oscillospiraceae bacterium | reverse complement strand
TACAGCAACAGCAGCAGTGCTGTGGCGGTTGTGGATATGTCGGAGCTGCTGCGGGATAATGCAAGCGCAGCAAAGCGCGGCTTTTTCCTCACAGATCAGCGCGGAAGCCTTGTAATACGGGATGAGCTGACATTGAACTCATCGAAGGATGTATATTGGTACATGATGACCGATGCGGATGTGACACTTGACAGCACAGGAGCAACTCTTGCGCAGAACGGTAAAGCTCTGAGACTGGACTTTGCCGCTGAGGGCGGAGCTGCAACGATCACAAAGACAGATGCGGAAGCTCTGAGGACGTCACTCATAAGCTCCGGGATCATAAGGGATGACAGGATATCGGAAACGGGAACACGCATAGCGATAAAGCTTTCCGGCAGCGGCAAGGCGGCTCTTACCGTCAAGCTTTCCGACGGTACCGGCAGCGGCCCTTCATCATATGGTGCCATAGATGATTGGATGCTTGACGATGATGCCATGAGTGATTGGAAAAATGCTGATCCGACTGGCAGAAGTGTTGAGAGGATTGATTATAAAGATTTTGTAATAACAGATCTCAGATAATGTATGGGAGGTATTTCGTTTGAAAAGCATATATAAACGAACTGTAAATATCCTCTTGACCGTATGCATAACTCTCTCCTCCGGTGCATCGATCTCCGCTGCGGATGCTTCCGCAGCGGAGGATGTATGCACCCAAATAGGACTTGAAAGCTATGACAGCAGGATAACGGTAAACAGCGGCAGCTTGAGTATAGAGCAGCCTCCGTATGATACGGATAACAGCATAAGCTCAGAGGTGCTGCTTGGGGCTCTTTCCGCAAGGAGGTATGAGCTTTCCTATGTTGATGATGAGCTTTCCGGGAGTGAGAGTGAAAGAGTCATTGGCGGATATATACGCGCTGCGCATCTGCGTGATGCTGATAATGTGCAGTATATCCCCATAGAGCTTTACAGAGGCACAGAAGCCGCAGTAACGGTAGGCGAAAACACATACTTTTCCTCAAGCGGCGGCAGTAAAAAGGTGATGAGGAAGGGTGTTCTCGGCAGAGACGGAGAGATTGCAATAGCGTGTGTCATACCGCCATCAGGCGGCAATACCGCATATGACCGTATAGAGCAGACCTTGCCGCTGAACGGAAGGACATTTACTGTTGAGTTCAGTATTTACGCTGAGGGAGATGCGGCACTCAGACTTAATCATACGACATCCGGTGATGCCTGCAGCCTGCTGACATGGCATGGTGACGGAGGTCTTTATGCCAACGATGGCGGCACACTCGTTTCCTGCGGTGTGCTTGAACGCTCATCGTGGCATAAAGCTGCTGTGACATATGACGCGCAGAAAAATAACCTGTTGATATATATTGACGGCGTATTGCTTACAAGCGGCAGCGACAGGCAGACGGGGCTATCCAGGCTGAACCTCGGCATTGATACAGGCAGCACAAGCGGATTTGCTGCGTTTGCTGACATGAAGTATTATTACGGCTATTACTATCCGGAGCTTTACTATAAGGCGGGATTTGACGCGCATGACACCGTAATGCTGAAAAGAGATGATAGCGGCGCTCTTTATGCCGGGCTGAGCTGCGCGGCGGCACAGGAAAAAGAACGCTGGCTTGCGATCTCGCAGCATGATGTAAGCGGCAGGCTTATTGGCGCGGCGGTCTCAGACTGTGAAACGAACGGTGTGACCGAAACGCATACCGCGAGGCTTGAATATAACGACAGCCCTCGTGTCAGAACAAAGATCATGACATTTGATGACCGCGATAAGCTCACACCCAGCGGCGCGGCGCGTAAGCTCGGCAACGAGACTGTGTTTGATGAAGACTTTGAAAGCTACGGCAGCACCATGATCGAAGCGGCGCAGGGAAATGTGATGGAGGTTTATACCGATACGGACAACGACCACGCGATGCGGCTGAAGCGCACCGATGGTAATGTTTCGGATTTTCATATAACTGCTGACTGTCGTTTTCCGTATTCTGATTACGGGGTATATGATTTTGATATCAAGCTGTTGGAGGAAAGCTCGGAGATAAGAATATATCTTATGGACGAGCTTAAAAATTCAGAAATGATAGCCGATATAAAAAAAGGCGGAAGCGTTGTTTTCGGCGGTGTTGAATTTACGCTTGAGCCGTATATCCGTCACAATATAGCGGCGGTATATAATTATTATGACAGAACAAGAAGCATTTATCTTGACGGAACGCTTGTCAGCGAAAATGAGGTATTGACTTCGGACTTTGCAAAGAAGGGCACGGCTCAGCAGCTGAGATTCCATACATGGAATAACCCTGAGCCTGTGGACATCCTCATTGACAATGTACGCGCATATGAGGGTGTGCAGCCGCGGAGTGAAATAAATGCTTTTGAGAAAAT
Organism: uncultured Oscillospiraceae bacterium; assembly: GCA_946531785.1. Lineage (GTDB taxonomy): Bacteria > Bacillota > Clostridia > UBA1381 > UBA1381 > Ornithomonoglobus. The sequence continues at coordinate 5,719 of CAMNAT010000077.1, read as the reverse complement.
AGTCGATACTGACCGCAGCCGTACGGTATTTGACAGTGAAGCTTCATATGTAAATATGCTTGACGGCTTTTTTGCGATCCATTCAAGAAGCGGCGTTTTCTATAAGGACGGCAAAAAGAGCCTGCTGAGTTATCCGCCGTATACTGAGGATGGGATCACCTATGTAAATGCGGCTGAGATCTGCGCGGGGATCGGCGAAGCGGTAGCGGCGGGAACAGATGGCGGATATATACCCATTGAGGAGCTTGCTGCGGCTTTAGACATGACGCTTTATAAAAATAACAGCGCGCTCAATGGCGGCATGAGCATACTGGGAAGGCAGCGTTTTTCAGCGCCGACCGGAAGCACTCTCCAAGGACTTAATGACTATTTGTTCTATTTAAGACCAAAGGAGAGGGAGCTTCGCTCAGCCTACGCAGTATCTCCGCAGCGGGGCGTGCATCCGAGGATACACGCGTCGAAAACGGCATTTGACCGGGCGAGAGCGCTGTATGCATCCAAAGAGGAGGAGTATTTCAACAGATGGTCACTTCAGCTCATCAATTATGCAAACAGGCTGGTGAGCTATGGAAGGTCGAGATCGTTTACAGAGTATATAATTGACGGAGGAAGGCTTACAGAAGAGAGCCGGTGTCTTATCGATAACATGTACACGCTCGGTATGGCATATCAGCTGACGGGCGATATGCGGTATGTTGATCGTGCATGGATGGAGCTTGAAGCGGTAAGCGGGTTCCCGAACTGGAACCCGTCGCATCACCTTGATCCGTGTGAGATGGGACTTGGTGTTGCTGTCGGCTATGACTGGATGTATGACGCATTCACACCTGAGCAAAGAGCGGTCATAGAGAAGGGGATGTATAATAACCTGTTCTATGACGCGGCGAACTCGTATAAGAGCACGCTCAGCATGATGACGAACTCAGCTACCGCAACAAACAATCACAATGTTGTGTGCAACGGCGGTATAGCCGTAGCTGCAATGGCGATGCTTGATGTTTACCCTGAGGAGGCGTATTATCTGCTTGAAAATGCGATCCGCGCGGTAGACCTGATGATGTATCATTACGCGCCGAACGGCGCGTGGTACGAGGGCGTAGGCTATTGGGAGCTTGCAACGCAATATACAATAGCCATGTTCTCGACAATGGAAGCGACGCTCGGCAGCATTTTTGCACTGGATAAGTGCGAGGGGCTGGATATCGCATCAAGGTACATGATATATAATCAGACCGATAACGGCGTATTCAATACCGGCGACGATGATGTGAGCTGGCTCACAAGCCAATTGTATGTGCCGGAGATGATATGGATGTCACAGCACTATAACGATCCTGTTGTGACAAAGGCAGTGCTGAAATACCGCCCGTCCGCACTTAAAAATTCCGGCGACAACGCTCTCGGTCTCCTGTGGTATGACGGCAGTGTGACTGATACGGATATAGACCTGCCGCTTGATGCGTATTATGAAGGGGACGAAACGGTGACGATGCGTAACACATGGGAAATCGGGAGCGGCACCTCCTATGTCGGAATACACGGTGGTTTGACGGTCGCGGAGCATTCGCAGCTTGACGGAGGTACATTTATATTTGAGACCCTGGGCGAGCGCTGGGCAAAGGATCTCGGTGCAGGTGACTATAACTGCGTAGGCTACTGGGAGACGGATCCGAACCAAGCATATAACCGCTGGCAGTATTTCCGTTCAAGAGCGGAGTCACATAATACTATAGTTATAGACCCGGACCACTCGAAGCCGGATCATAACCTCAGCTCACGAGTGGATATAACCCGGTTTGAAACGAGCGGGGGCTCCGCGATAGCGGCTGCGGATTTAAGCGGCGTATTAAAGGATAACGCAAGCGCTGCCAAACGCGGTTTTTTCTATACGGATGACCGCCGCAGCCTTGTTATACGCGATGAAATATCGCTAAAGGCGCAGTCGGATGTGTATTGGCATATGATGACGGATGCATCCGTAACGATAGACAGCGATACTGCGATACTGACAAAGAACGGAAAACGCTTAAGACTTGAATTTATTGCCGTGGGCGGCGAGGCGGAGCTTTCGGCGCAGCCTGTGAGTGAGATACTTAAAGCGTTCCCGACCGACAGTAAAACGGATAACGAAAATGATGAGCATAATACAAGAATAGAGATAAAGCTTTGCGGCAGCGGCGATGTGAGCATAACTGTAAAGCTGACACCTTATGAAATGGAAGGAGTGACAGCGGTTGAAGAATACAATATTCCGATCAGCGAGTGGACTCTTATTGATTAGTATTACTCTTATAGCCGGTGTGCTTGCACCGGTAAGAGCGGAAGGCGAGAGCGTTTGTGCCGAGATAGGCTTGACGAGCCTTGACGAGCGTGTTGTGATAGATGAGGCAGAGGATTGCATATATGTTATGCCGCATCCGACGCGCTCCGAGCAATTTATCAGTTCAGAGCTGCTTGCAGGCTCATATTTAAGCTCAAGACGCTACAGCCTCAGCTATGCGGATGCTGATATGAACGAGGCGGAGAGCGAAAATGTTCTTGGCGGATATATCAGAGCCGAATACAAGAGAGAGGGTGGCGCGGTATACTATATACCTGTAAAGGCGTATAAAAGCGGGGAGTATACAGCGGTATACGGCGAGGATATGTACACCTCGCTTGACGGCGGCAGCGCTTCGGGCACGGTGAACGGGCTTGGCGGCAGGGCGGCGGATAAGACCGCCGTTACCCTGACCCCGCCGGAGACGGGGCTTACCCGATGGGACAGTATGCAGCATTCGTTCACAAGCATAGACTTAGACGGCGCGGCTCTGGATAATTCAAGAACATTTTCTTTTGAATTCAATGCTTATGCCGATGGCAATACGATCCTCAGACTGAACTGCGATTATTCCGGTGAGAGCAATGTCTTTATGCGATGGCTTGAGGACGGAACGGTCGAGGTGAATAATGACGGCGCTATGACCGCTGCGGGGGAGCTGCGGCGCGGCGCGTGGCACAGGCTTGCGATCAGCTATGACTCAGTAAGGCACAGGTATATGCTTTTTGCCGATGGCAGGCTCCTTTGTGACAATTCGCCGTTCTGGACAGGCGGCGCGCGGATATGCTATGGCATAGACAGCGGCAGCAGCACAGGCAGGGCGGCATTCTCGGATCTGAAATATTATTACGGATATTATTATCCGACCTTGTATTACCGCTTGGCACAGCTTGGGTCGGAGAGTGAGGATACAGTTGTCGATGAAGAGAAAAATGCAATTTATACCGCAAAAAACGGCGGCATTGAGCGGCTTATATCTGTTCTGTCGGCAGATGGCGCATATATCGGCTCAGGTGAAGGTGAAATACGCGAGGGCACGATGATAGTGACCGAGACAGAGGATAATATCATCGGGAGCTATGTCATAAGCTCTCCGGTGTTCTGTGAGAGCATAGAGTTTACCGATGCGGGCGCGGAAGCTGTTCTGAAAAATAAGCTTGCAAATGAAATATCGGCTGTAATGATAATGACAGAACGGAACGAGGCAGGGATCATAACAAGCGTAAGCGCTTCTGATCAGCAAGTGATAACAACGGACGGAGCGGTGTTCAGAATTGAAAAGGCGCGGGAAGACAGCGTTAAAAGAGAGGTGTTCTTTATTACAGGATGGGACACAAGAACGGCTCTGCTTGATGCAGTTTTCGGTGAATAACTGTAATGTACGATTTTCACACCTGTTTTTAAAAATGGACACTTGAAAAAGAAATCAATAATGATAAACTATTTATACAAGAAAAAAATTTTAAGGAGGAATCTCAAATGAAAAAACTAAGTAAAGCGTTGGGCGTATTGCTTAGCGCGGCAATGGTCTCATCTTCGATCGTTGTTCCTGCAAGTGCGGCAACGGGAAATATATTTGAGCATGCAGATGGAACAGCGTTGCGAGACTGGTCCGTTGAGTCGCAGTCAAAAGTATATGGCATCGCAGGAAAGGATGCGGCAGATGCAGTTATTGAGGTGAAATCAGGAACTACTGCGGCTGCGCCGGCATCATCACAGCATTGGTCGAACACGAACATTGCGGAGACGATTACAGCTGAACTGCAGGTGTATTGTACAGCAACAGACCGTGATGTCCAGCTTGTTTCACAGAGGATAGATTCATCGCATAAGACTTACGCCGCGATCCTGAAGGCAGACGGCAGCTTTGCAGTAAGTAATGGCAACGAAACAAAGGTATCAAATGCAGTGGGCTATAAGAACGGGTGGAATAAGCTTGCAATAGAAAAAGATCCGGTTAATAACACTGTAAAGATGTATTTTAACGGTGTACTCGGATATACATATACAGATGATGCTACTATATCAGAAAATAACACATCCGACTTCAGACCGCAGTTTGGATATAGGGCAAATACAAATACAACAGCGTATTTTGACAGTTTCAGATGCTATTATGGCGCATATAATGGTGGTAGCGCAGTATCAGTAGCAGGTAATTCAAATATCTCGGTATCCGGCTCAACATTATCAGTTGTTGAAGGCACAACACTTGCAGAGGTTCAGTCGGTGCTTAATGCAAGCGGTAATGCGGTGATCTATACTGACAGCACATATTCATCTGTTGCAGACACATTGTCAAATGGTAATGTTGCGGTGATAACAAACGGAGAGATAATGGCGTATTACACGGTTGCGATTGCGGCGAAGTATGACGGTGCGATTGTTGACATCAATTTCAGTGATTCAAACGATATAACATCTAAATTTAGCTTTGCCAATACCGGTTCTGTACAAGCTAACGGTTTAGCTGGAAAAATGACAAGTGACAAGGTTGCTAAAGTCGCTTCAGCAGGTTTACGTAGTAATTACGCAGCATCAAAAAGTGGTGTCAGTTCAGGGTATATGACATATGAAACACAGATATATTTTGATAATCTCTCGAGCAGCAGAGCTATTTTCCAAGTGTATAATTATAGTGGAAGCAATGTGCGCTCGGCTATAGATATCAATAATGGTATCGTAAAGTACAATGCTTTTACAAGCGGTGATTTCTGGACCACATTCACAACATCATCAGCGAAATTGCAGGATAAAACTTGGAATAAATTGGCTATAACATGGGACGGCAACAGTAATAGTATATATTTGTATTTGAATGGAGTAGAGATTGGTAGAGGTTCAGTGTCAGGCTTAAGCACAACATTCAGCCTTGACTACGGCATTTCAAATGCAAGCGGAAATGTTTATATTGACAACTTCCGTGTATATCCGTCAGCATACAAGGGTGACACACCGATAAGCTTAACTAGCAGCGGAAATGTTACAGTATCCGGCACGACATTACAGGTTGCAGAGGGCTCAACCTTAGCCGATGTAAAGGCTGTGACAGGCGATGATGCGGTATTCTATTCAGATTCCGCGCTGACGACCGAAACAACTACACTTACCGATAACAGCTATGTTCTTATAAACAAGGGCGAGCTGTACGCGGTTTACCAGATAGATGTGGTTGATAAGTATTCATCGGGACTTATTATGTATTATGATGGAACAAACTATGCACAGACAGGTGGGTCGTATAACGGCGGAAGCCTTGCAGATACCCAAACGAGTACCGGATCTAATTATGGTACAGCTTCTGATCTGGCCGGTAAGACTGACAGCGCAATCTATGTTACAAGGGGAACAGGAGCGGGATCTATCCAGATCAAACCGACAAATGCATATACTTCAATT
>CAMNAT010000076.1 GCA_946531785.1 uncultured Oscillospiraceae bacterium | reverse complement strand
TATCATTCCCTAAAAATTATTATTAAATCCATTCAATAGTCTTGTAGCATAGCTTGCATCGACCATTTCCCAATCAAACGAATATGGCTTCATACCCGATTGGATAAGGCTCGTATATACCTGCTCATAGCTGTCCTTAGGAACAGATGAGGTATATATCATATTCTCGATAAAATCATGTATCATAAACTCAAGCGCATTGCCGTCATCCTTGCCGAACCTGCATATCCTGCTCTCGCTTTTATCGGGGTCCTGCGACAATATCATAAGCTTAATGACCTCTATCGCCTTATCATTGAGTCCGTTCTCAAATATCAGCAGCTTTTCGAGCAGCTCGTTATGATCGGTGAGAAATCTCAGATTCCACCCGTCAAGTGCTTTCAGCTCGCCGGATTCCTTGGATGATCTTATTATCTGCTCATATCTCTCCTGCTTCTGCACCGGATCATTTGTCGGATAGAACGAGATCATGAGCTTTTTGACGCTGTCAGAATAGAGCATCGGCTCCGGCATCAATGCGACCGCCTCGCAATCGGGGCATCTGAACATATTTATCCTGCCGCTTAAAAGATCCTTCTTGAGATCAGGACTGTCATCGGCGGTTATAGAGCTCCATACAGTAATATCGGACACCGCTCCGCATTTGGGGCAGCGAACGCTCAGCTTTCTGTTTATACTCATTTATTATCTATTATCTCCTTTTTATTCTATGCAGATCATATCAGCAAGAGCGGTATCTCCATACAGCTTACTCTTCCAGTTCAGATCTGTTGTCTTTTCGTGCTCAAACACAAGCCCCGGATACACACCGTCACAGTCGATGACCTCGCCAAGCTCATTGAGCTCAAACAGTACCGGAAGCACCTTATATACTCCCGTTGCGAGCGGCGTTACATCAAGTTCAAACACCTTCTCATAGCTCTTGCCCTTTTTGCACTCCATAAAGCCGATACATGCGCTTGTCGCAACAACCATCTGGTCAGAATTATGTATCATAAACCGCAGGCTCAGGCTCTTGACATCCTCATCACAATGCATTTTCAGCTTGAATCTTATCTTTTCATCATCCTTATAATGACACATATCCTTATCAAGTATCTGGAGCGAATCCATAAGCACCTTATCCGTGAGGAAGTTGAACCTGTGGCAATCAGTATAATCATTAAACAGCTTTGCGGTTATTTCATCATTATGAAGGTATATATCGATCCCTCGCTCGACATCGCCGTTAAATATTACCTCACCCTTTTTGAGCACTATGCAGCGGCTGCAAAGCTGACGGATGGTCTGCATATTATGGCTTACATATATTATAGTTTTGCCCTCATCACGCGCAACCGATACCATTTTATCGATACATTTTTTCTGAAACGCCATATCGCCGACCGCAAGCACCTCATCCATCAGCATTATGTCACAGTTAAGATGCGCCGCAACTGAGAACGCCAGCTTTACAAACATTCCCGACGAATATCTCTTTACCGGCGTATCTATAAACTGACGGCATTCGGAGAAGTCGATTATCTCCTCTATCCTTTCGTCTACCTCCTTGCGCTTCATGCCGAGGATGGCGCCGTTCAGGTACACATTCTCCCTTCCGGTAAGCTCCGGATGGAAGCCTGTTCCGACCTCCAGCATAGAGGAGATCTTACCCTTGATGCGGATCTCGCCCTCAGTAGGCGCGGTAACACGCGACAAAAGCTTCAAAAGCGTTGACTTTCCCGCGCCGTTTCCGCCGATAAGCCCGATGGTCTCGCCTTTTTTAACATCAAAAGACACACCATTAAGCGCCATAAACTTCTCGTTTTTCGCATATACCTTAGATCCTATCTTTGTGTTCGGATCCTCCTTTTTGCGGACTCTTGCCCACCAGCTCTGAAGATCGCCTTTAAGAGTGCCTCCGCCTATCGTGCCGAGTCTGTACTGCTTTTTTATATTGTCTATCTCTATAACTACCTCATTGTTATTTGCGGTGTTATTTAAACCAAGCTCTATATTCACGCAAACACCCCCATCAGACTGTATCCATAAATGTCTTTTCAAAACGGCTGAATATAAGCACACCGACAAACAGCACGAACACAGTCACGATCCAGCTTATACCCCAATATGTATAATTCATCTCACCGCAGCCGAGAACAGCATAACGGAAATTGTTTATGATCGGTGCGACCGGATTGAGCCATATTAGCTGCTCAAAGCCCGGAGCGATATTCTTTACCTGTGATATAGGATAAACAACCGGTGTGCCGTACATCCATAGCTGCAAGCCAAAGCCGATAAGTATGGTAAGATCGCGGTATTTCGTGGTCACGGACGAGATTATTATTCCGCAGCCCATGCCCAGAAGCGCCATCTGCAATATAAGCACAGGAAGCAGGAGCATATGTATATTAGGATATACCGGTTCACCGCGCAGCGCAAATATCACTATTGCAGCAGCTAAAAGCAGGAGCTGTATAAAAAACGATAGTAAGCCGTATATTACGCTCGTTATAGGAGAAACGAGCCTCGGGAAATATACCTTGCCAAATAAGTATGCGTTACCCGTAAAGGTGGATGCCGTAGAGCTCAGGCAGGTCGAAAAATATCCCCACGCCGCATGACTGCACAGGTAGAACAGAAACTGCGGCACACCATCTGTGGATATCTTCGCTATCTGACCGAATACAAGCGTATACATCGACGATGACAGCAGCGGGTTTATCAGAAACCAAAGCGGCCCCAGCACAGTCTGCTTATATGCGCTGTTAAAATTACGCTTTAAAAACATGAAGATAAGATCCTTATAGTGCCATATCTCCCTGAGATCTATATCAAACCAACCCGTTTTTGGTCTTATTATGGCAGTCCATTCGCCATTGTTTTTTTTCATTACAAAATTACTCCCTTTATGCTTTTGTGATTTAATTCTACCATATTGGTACAAATAATTCAAGTGATTTGTTTGTTTTGGAAATAATCTTCTGAATATCTATGTAAAAAACAGAAAAACGGACTTAAATATTTGTGAAAAATTAAAAATTGCAGTTGAAATTTTTAAGAAAATATTGTATAATGTAGTTAATATTAATAAAAACGGAGGTCGATTATTATGGGCTATATGGAAAACTACGAGAAATGGCTGGCGTCCCCTGTCCTTTCCGCAGCAGAAAAGGACGAGCTAAAGGCTGTTGCAGCTGATGCAAAGGAGCTTGAGGATCGCTTTTATCGTGATCTTGAGTTCGGTACGGCAGGTATGCGCGGCGTTCTCGGCATGGGCACTAACAGAATAAACATCTACAATGTGCGTCAGGCAAGCTACGGCGTTGCGGCATATGTAAACAAGGAGGGTCCCGAGGCTGCAGCAAAGGGTGTTCTTATCGGCTATGACACCCGCATAATGTCAAGAGAGTTTGCGGAAGAAACAGCAAAGGTGCTTGCAAAGGCAGGCGTTAAGGTATATCTTTTTGACACTGTTCATTCAGTTCCCGAGGTATCCTTCGGTATCCGCGAGCTCGGCTGCGCTGCAGGGGTAATGGTAACAGCATCGCATAACCCCAAGGAATATAACGGCTATAAGGTATACGGTCCCGACGGCGGTCAGCTCCCGCCCGACGCTGTTCAGACGGTCATTGATGCAATGAACTCGATAGATATATTTGCAGTTGAATATGAGGAGCTTGATGCTGCTATGGCATCAGGCAAGGTAGAGGTCGTTGGCCCCGAGCTTAATGAGAAGTTCCTTCAGATAGTACAGACTCAGCAGTGCAATCCGGAGGCTGTAAAGGAGGTCGCAGACACCTTCAAGCTGGTATACACGCCGTTCCACGGAACAGGCTCCCGTCCGGTAAAGGAGATACTTAAGAGGATCGGGTTCAAGAATGTACTTGTGGTAAAGGAGCAGGATACTCCGGACGGCACATTCCCGACAGTAAAATCACCTAATCCCGAGAATAAAGAGGGCTTCACCATCGCTATCGAGATGGCAAAGGCAAACGATGTTGATGTTATCTTCGGTACGGACCCCGACTGTGACCGTGTAGGTATCGTTGTTGGCGACGCAGAGGGCGTATACAGAACTCTCACAGGTAACCAGACGGGCGCGCTGTTGGTTGATTATATCCTCCGCTCAAAGAAGGAGAAGGGCGTTCTCCCAGCTGACGGTGTTGTAATAAAGACGATCGTTACAACAGAGCTTGCAGCCGCTATAGCTAAGAGCTACGGCATGGAGATAATGAACGTTCTCACCGGCTTCAAGTATATCGGCGAGAAGATGACAGAGTTTGTTGAAAAGAAGAATCACACATTCCTTATCGGTTTTGAGGAAAGCTACGGCTACCTCGTCGGCAACCACGCGCGCGATAAGGACGGTGTTGTTGCTTCCATGCTCATTGCTGAGATGGCGGCATACTATAAGACAAAGGGCAAGTCGCTCTATGAGGCACTCCAGGATATCTATAAAAAGTACGGATATTATGCTGAAAAGACAATGTCCTACACCATGCCCGGCAAGGACGGTATGGAAAAGATGGCAGCTATCCTTTCCGGTCTCAGAAAGAACCCGCCGACCAATGTGAACGGGCTTGATGTAATAAAGACTACAGACTATCAGGAGCAGACAATTACCGCAAAAGACGGCTCACAGGAGCCGCTTTCAGGTCTTCCTAAGTCAAATGTACTTCGCTACGACCTCTCAGACGGAAAGTCCTACTTCATCGTTCGTCCGTCAGGCACAGAGCCGAAAATAAAGCTTTATCTCGGAACATATGCTGACTCATTTGATGAGGCTATGGCGCTTATCGACGCTATAGTAGCAGATTGCGAAAAGCAGTTCGGACTTAAATAAACAGTACAAAGAGAGATCCCGTATCCGACACCGGATACGGGATCCTTTATACTTTTAATTGATTTTAAATACTGCTGCATCATAGCCAGGAACATTGAGGCTCCCGTTATATTCATTCCCCGTGATAAGCTCTTTGATCTTATCGCATGGTATCTCAACAGGTTGATCTGAATAATTCAGGAGGAACGCATAGTCACCTCTTATTGCAAGCTCTATACCTTCCGGTATCTCCATATCAAGCGGCGAACATATCCCCGAAAGAGCTATGAATTCTCTTGCGGCCTCCTCAGAAAATGCCGCGCCGAAATAGTACGCTCTGCCCTTTCCTATATGCTTAACGCTGACAGCCGGCTTACCTGAATAGTAATTCCCCTCAAAGCATCCGATGCACTCGCCGTCCGTTATTTCCATAACATCATTAAAGCATGGCGCGCTGATAAGCTTTCCGTTGAGCTTTATATGCTCCGGCTTATCATGCGGCGACAGGAACGTGAATTCCTCTACCTCTGCTCCCACCAGCTCTGCCGCATATCCGGGCATAGGCATCATCGAGCGGCTGCCGTTCTGGTTTTTATATCCCGTTCTGCAGCCGAACACAACAATGCCGCCATGTTCAATATACGCCTTTAACAGCTCCGCTCGCTTTTTTGTAAATATCGTCGGATGCGGATATACGACCAGTTTATATTTTAAAAGCTCATCAAGATCTGTTTCATCATTAATATAGACAAAATCGTACGGTATATGCTTCTTCTGGAAGGCGCGGAACCAACCATCGTTGCTGATATCGCTTACCCTCTTGTGCCATAGATCCTCCTCGGCATCCCATGCATTATCATAGTCCTGCAAAACAGCCGCTTCCGCTTTATACTCCTTACCGCATATCTCCTGCAGCTTCTGTATGTCTTTATATGTTTTTTCAAACTCTTTCGTGCGGCGGTTGGGCTTGTTGCAATAGTCATGCAGACCGTGCCAGTATATCTCCGTTCCGAAGGCGCATGTTCTCCAACGAAAATAGCTTACAAAGTCAGCCCCATGCGCTATCGCCTGCAAAGTCCACAGCCTCACCTGCCCAGGCTTCGGCGACGACTGGAGCATTGTAAAATTCCAGCCCGACGGTCCTGACTGCTGCTCCATTATCCCGAATACCGGCGATATCGAGCGTATCGTCGTCAGATTATACGAGCTGTTTCTGTCCCTCAGACCGTTCCCTCGCGTGATATCCTGATCAACAGAATATGCAAAGTTAGGATAATTATCGTATGTTATGAAATCGAGCACATCATCTGTCAGCTTATGATAATCAACATGTCTGAATATGCCGTTCGTTGTGATCGGAACGCATGTATATTTACGGACAGCATCCGTCTGAAGCTTTATATAGCTTATTACGGTATCGGACACAAAGCGCCTCTGTAAAAGCTCCATATGCGGGTTGCTGTGAGCTCCGGCATTTGTCCGTCTCGGCAGATGCACCTCGCTCCAGTCGGTATATGTCTGATTCCAGAACTCCGCGCCGATCTCACTGTTCAGCTTGTCTAATGAGCCGAATCTCTTTTTCAGATAATCTCTGAATGCTTTATGGTCGCTTTCTGAGTAATACATGTCACATTCGCAGTTGATCTCATTGTCTATCTGCCACGCGACAATATTTTTATATTTTGAATAATGCTCAGCTAGCTTTTCGGCTATGCGCCGGGAAAATTCTCTGTACTTTTCCGAATTCAGGTTGCAATGGCGGCGTGTTCCGGGATATATAATGTTCCCGTCAATATCGGCATTGAGTATCTCCGGGTACTTTTCACACAACCACATAGGCGGCGTTGCCGTAGGAGTACAGAAAATGACCTTTATTCCCTCCTCTGCCGTCATATCCATGAACTCATCAAAAAAATCAAAGGTAAACTGCCCCTCATACGGCTCAAATTTATTCCATGCAAATTCCGCTATGCGTATCACCTCAACGCCCATTTCGCGCATCCTTTTGAGGTCGTCACGCCACATGCTTTTGTCCCAGTGCTCAGGATAATAGCATACTCCGAGAGTGAGATGATCTATATTAAGCTTCTTTCTCATAAAGCGTACCTCCGATTTTTATATTCATATTATACATAACCTGTTATTCATTGTCAATACAAAAAGCTCATTTAATATTTTTACTTGAAAATATCGGCAATATGTGTTATACTATCAATGTTAAATACCAAAACAGGTGGTTTTTATGGATTATAATTATGTACGAATGCGAAACGCGCTTAAAGCCGGAGATAAAGATAGCGCCGAACATTACAGGCGGCTTTTTGAAAAAAGGCGCTATAAAAAAGAGGATACCAAAGGGCTCAACATTCTTCTGGTCATACTATCCGTTTTTGCTGTTGCATTAGGCATATATTCAGTAATACTAATGAATCAACCGCGTGAATCGAACGAGCCTCAGCCTACTGAGACCGCGGTGCCGGAGCAGGAGTATGAGGACATCGGCGAGCTGCCGATCGTCGGCACATCCCAGGCACCAGCAACAGAGGCGCCGGCAGCGCAATAAGCTTTATAAGGAGATAACAATGCTTATAACCGGAACATCAAAAAAAGGCGGCAGAGCTGTAAATGAGGACTTCTACGGTGAGACACGCGCCAAAGGTATATTGTGCGCCGCGGTAGCCGATGGTCTCGGAGGACACAGCGGCGGCAGTATCGCATCAAAGCTTGCGGTAGACACTGTTATGAAGGAGTTTTTAGACTCCCCTTCCATCTCTCAGGACGCTATCAAAGGATACATTCAGGCTGCAAATAATGCTATTGCGCAGACTGCCGCGACCGATCCCGAGCATGTTCACATGGCGACGACAATAGTTGTCCTTCTAAGAAAAGGAAAACGCGCGATCTGGGCAAATGTCGGTGACAGCAGGCTTTACAGATTCAGAAACAATCTGATCGAGGAGGTCACCGAGGATCATTCCCTTGCATTCATGGAATTCATAAACGGAAACATCGAATACGATGATATACGCACAAGTCCGGATCAGAACAAGCTTACAAACGCGTTAGGTCCGGCTATGGGCGAGATCAACGTTTACCAAAATCGCAGCATCAGCACCGACACAAGCTTTCTGCTTTGTACAGACGGTTGGTGGGAGTATGTGACCGAAGATGACATGGAAAAAACATTAAAGGAATCGTCCTCACCGCGCACATGGATACAGCGGATGCTTGATATAAGAGAAAGCACAGCGCCGGAAAACAGCGATAACTATACTGCATTGGCAGTAATGATATAATAAAAAAGGATTCACGAAAACCATGTGAATCCTTTTTTATTATGCA
>CAMNAT010000075.1 GCA_946531785.1 uncultured Oscillospiraceae bacterium | reverse complement strand
TCATTACTATTACATGCCATGCGCTCATGACATACGGCAGGATAAGGACCCATATGCTGTTCTTAAGATGGAGAACACCTGTTGTTACCATGTATCCCGCAACAGTACCGCCGCTGAAAAGCATTGTAAAGAATGCTATGAAGGTAAACAGCTTTCTGTATTTAAAATCTCTTCTCGACAGCGGATACGCGTATAATGCCACTACAAATGTGCTTAATAACGTACCAACGACAGTTACAAAAATAGTAACGCCGTATGCTCTTAAAATGGTTCCCTTTGATGCGATTATATATCTGTAGGAATCAATACTCCACGTTTTTGGCAGCACTCTGAAGCCATATTCTGAAATGGTCGATTCATCAGTAAGCGATACACCCAACACTACAAGCAGCGGATATATACATGCTATGGCAAGAAGGATAAAAATAATATATACAATTACATCTACAACATCGATTTTCTTTTTCATCTTTACCCCTCCTTAGAATAATGAATTTTCCGGACTTATCCTTTTTACGATCAGGTTGGTCGTCATAACAAGTATAAAGCCCACAACCGATTGATAGAACGCCGCTGCGGAAGCCATTCCCACACTTCCTGTTCCGGCAGACATAAGCATATTATATACATACGTGCTGATAACATTCGTTGTAGGATAGAGTGCACCGGTATTCAGCGGCACCTGATAGAACAGACCAAAATCAGAGTTGAATATCTTGCCTACATTAAGTATTGTGAGAATGACCATAAGCGGAACAAGTGCCGGGATCGTTATGTATCTTATCTGCTGCCAACGATTAGCACCGTCAACCTTCGCCGCCTCATAAAGCGACATATCTATCCCGGCTATACCTGCAAGATACACAACGCTGCCATAGCCGACTGTTTTCCAGAAATTAACGATGATCAGCACCCATGGCCATGCGGAAGGTGTTGAATACCAATCCACGCTTTCCTTTCCTAGCATAGGAAGCACCGACCGGTTTATAAGACCGTTTTCCACATGTAAGAATGCAAGAACAAGGAAGCTTACGATTACGTATGAAAGGAAGTGCGGCATGATCACTATTGTCTGGCACGTCTTTGAGAATGTCTTATTCCTTATCTCGCTTAAGCCGATTGCCATTGCCACATTAAGAACAAGCCCTCCGAAGATAAATAACAGATTGTACGCGATGGTGTTCCTTGTTATTACCCATGCATCAGGGCTGCTGAACATGAACTTGAAGTTACTTAATCCGTTCCATGGGCTTCCCCATATACCCATATCAAACTTATATTGCTTGAATGCAATTACGATTCCGAACATAGGCAAATAGTTAAACAATATAAAGAACACTAACCCGGGCAGACACATTGTCAGCAAAGGACCGTTGCTTTTTAAATCACCCAGAAAGCCTTTTTTCTTCATGCTTTAAACACTTCCTTTAAAAACAAATTTACAGGATAAAACGATATATACCATCTCATCCTGTAATAATTGTACCATATACACTTTTTCAAAAAAAGGTGGTAAACTTTAATACATGTGGCTTAACTTTTAAAACATCACCGGTATTGAAAGCGGCTTTAAGCTGCTCAAGCTATCAAGCACAAATACCTTCATTGTTTTACCGGTCAGCTCCGCCGCATTTACGGTAAGCTCAACCGTTCCCGAATAGTCTATTATATTCTCAGCAGTATCCACATCATCAAGAACACCATTATCATATATCGCTGCTGCAAGCGCCACACTCTGCGCTGTCATGCAGTTTGAAACAGCCATACTTATTTTGATCTTACCGCCATCGGGATCAATATCCGAAGCTGATGTCAGTACCCTTGAATCCTGCGAGAGCGTTATAGTAACATTCGGCTGCGCTGTATAGCTTTCCGAAAGTGTGATATTATCTATTACCACCTCGCCTGTCTTTGCAGCAGCCTCAAGCTCCGACGCTGACATTGCCTTTGTTTCAGCTGCGTTATTATTGAGATTTCCGCTGTCGGCAGCTTTAAAGGTCATGCCAGTAACATCACTTAGCGGAACTATCTCCTCTCCGTTTTTCATAACTGCGACCGGTATACTGAATTTCTGCCACTCACCGTTTGTATCTATATTAACTCTCTGCTCATAACGCTTGCCGTTTATGACCTCGCCCGTTTCGAGTGCGATTTTAATAACGCCGCGTCCCTTTGCATCAAATTCAAGATAATTTGATGATTGGCTTACTGCCCACTCCTTTGGGATCGCGCAGAAAACCTCGCCGCTGTACCATGTGGCAGCCTTGTATGTAAGCCTTGCGCCTTTTCCATCCTTCCCCTGATCTGCTGATTCGTACTTTATAAAATCAGAATAATCGCCTGAATTATTTTTAAAACCGCCCCAAGTCTGCTTTTGGCTGAGGCTGTAATTATCAAAATCTATAACGCGTGTACTGTTGTCCGGTGCGGCTGACGGCGCGGTTGTCTGCGTCGGCTGCTGGGCATTTTCGCCCTTAGACGACAGCTCCATATTGTCAAACACTATTGTTCCGGATTTGGCAACAGCTTCAAGCTCGCTTGCTGACATTGCCTTTGTTTCAGCAGCGTTATTGTTAAGATTAGCGCTCTCTCCCGCCTGGAAGGTTACACTGCCGATGTCAGTGATCGTAACCGGAGTCGTGCCGTTTACAAAGCTTGAAAGAGGAATACTTATGGAACTCCATTCACCCTTTGTATTTGCGGTAATCGTATATCCGTATTTTGTACCCTTTGTAAGAGTATCATCTGAAATATTTCCCGTGGACAGACTTATCTTTATCTTTCCTGTACCCTTGTAATCAAAATTCAGATATTGCACATCAGCCGCGTTTGCCCATACGGAAGGGATCGGAAAGAATATCTCGCCCGCATACCATGATGCCGCCTTATAGTTGATCTCAAGCCCGGTAGTACCGTTCTTGCCCTCACCCTCTGCCCATATTGGCTTAATAAAATCATTGTAGTCTCCGGCAGAGTTTTTAAACCCACCATACACCGTGCTTTTTCCGAATCTTGCCGCCGCCTCTTCAAAATCTGCCATATACGAAACATCAGCCGCGCTGACCGTTACAGCTGCAGCACAAAGCATAGACGCTGTGATCAGTATTGAAATAAATCTCTTCATTTTCAGTCCCCTTTCGCAATATACAAGTATAGCGGTCAAAGACCGCTATACACTAATATGTAACTGGTTTATTTATTAGCAAGAAACTCATCGTACTGTTTCTGTGCCTCTTCAACAATTTTATCAATTCCGGCTGTCTTAAGCTTCTTGGTATATTCCTGCATTATAGGCTCCGGGTCCATTGAACCCATGCTTACCTGCTTGCGATATTCATTCATAACGGTCGATACAGCAGCTATTTCCATTTCAACCGGTGTTTTATCAAACTTAAAGCCGTAATCCATCGGCTTCTTTGCCTCAGCATTAAATGCCTTGAGCTTTTCCACCTTCTCCGGATCCTCGCCCTTTGTCAGATAGTTGAGAAATACATTACCCTGCATCCACTGATAGCCTTGAAGCGTATACGGTGTATCTCCCGGGATCGAGATCGTGTTGTCATTGATCTTTGTATAGTGCTTTCCTTCAATACCGTAGTTTATAAGGTTGCTCAATGTAGCGTCTGTATAGAGCAGCTCGATAAATCGGAGAACTCTCTCCGGGTTCTTTGATGTTCTTGAAACTGCTATCATTGAACCTGTTCCCGCGCCGTTATCCTGCCATACATCAGATACTGTTGACTGCTCCAGCTCAAAGCTGTAATTTGCCGAAGTCTCCTTTGCCTTGCCGGGCTTTAAAAAGTCAACATAGCAGAAGGTTTTTCCGTCCTTGAGTCTCTGCTCAAAATCTGTTGCCGTCATGATATCACGCTTTACAAGGCCTTCGCTATAGAGCTTATATGCCCATTTGCACGCGTCAAGATATTCCGGAGTTTCGGTAAGATTTACCACCTTACCGTCATATTTTTCATTGTCATAGAATATAACCGCAGTTCCCGCTACTGTCTCATATTTCATAAGAGAAGCAGGTGTTCTGTCGCTGCCCCAGTCTATGGGATACTGCATATCCGGCTCATTCTCCTGAACCATCTTAAGCACCGGCTCAAGCTGCTCAAAAGTCTTTATGCTATCCATATCTATATTATACTTGTCTGCTATATCCTTACGATATGTCCAGCCTCTTGAATCCGCCATTTCCTTAAGAGTCGGAAGCGCATACAGTTTTCCGTCCACTCTGGCATTATCAGCAATTTCACCAAGCTGCTCTATAGTCTGCGGAATATATGTATCAATATAAGGGTCAAGAGCAAGCCAAGCTCCGTTTCTCGCGTTGGAGGTATAATCAAGGACACCGCTGGTTGTCCATGCTATATCAAAATATTCACCCGCAGCGATCATAGTATTGAGCTGCTTTGAATACTGGCTTGATTCAAGCCTGTGCATTTTAAGAGTAACATTGATCTTATCCTTAAGATAATCATTGACCGCCGCTTCTACAGATGCCACATCATCCTGCGGCATACCCTGCATATACCAGTTGATCTCATACGTATCCTCAGGAACCGTATTAGGATCCTCGCCGCCTGTTGCGACCTTACTGCCGCCGCAGCCTGCAAGTGCTCCTCCAAGCATAGCCACAGCCAATAATGCTGAAATTCTCTTCTTCATTGTTTTAAAAACTCCTTTCTTCTTGTTGCAGCAGGGCTTCTAATTTGCTGCCCGCACTGCCTGCTGTTTCTTCGTTGCCGAAGTATTTTATAATCGCCTCTTCACCCTTTTTAAAGCTTTCACCGCTTATATTAAGGCTTTCATGTTTCGGCGCATTTTTTACTGCTTCTTTTATGTTTCTGATATATGGATTAGCATCATGTATCATTTCATCGTCATACAACGCCTCAATGACCGGCATGACAGAGCAGTCCCGTGAAAGTCTCTGCTGCCGCTCCTTTGAATCCATATAGTCAAGAAACCTTAATGCCGCCTCAATATTCTTAGAGTTAGAATTAACAGCAAGACCATATCCTAAAATACAGCTTGCAGCCTTCTTTTCGGTGCTTCCCGGAAGCATCACCATTTCAACATCTCCCTTAACGGCAGATGTGCTGCTGTTAAGCTTGTGCCACAGCGAACCCTTTCCCATGAGCATATACGAGTTCCCTGTCTTGAATGCCGAAACATAATCGACCGGCATATCATTGGCAGATTCATAATCCGACAGTATTTCTTTATAAAGGCTCAGCGCATCGGCATACGAACAGCCCTTTGACCTGCTTATCTCGAACACGTTATGCATAATATCATCTGCATCAGAATTTTCAATACAAACCGCTAACGGTACCTGCTTATCCGTTCTTCTGCAAACCTCCATTATGCTGTCCCAGTCGGTAGGTGCCTGTGCCATCAGGTCTTTGCGGTAGAATATAAAATCCATATCTAAGCCTATAGGCAGAGCATACAGACTTCCATCCTGCGAGAACATATCCTGCGCGTTAACAATGTATTTGCTGTTGTCTACAGATATTTCATCATCAAGGGCAATTATATACCCCTCTTTTACAAACTCATCGATCCATTCATCATTTATCCAATATATATCCACGGAGGCATCGCGTCCGCTGAGCGCAGAAACATATAGCTGATGTCTTTCATCTGTGGACAGCGGCGCGTCAACAAATTTAACCTGTATATCATTATTAACTTCATTGAATTCATTGACTATCCTGGAAAATTCGGGTATATTGCTCGGTTTTATCAGCTTTATCACAGAAACCTCATGAGAGGAAACCTCTGTGACCGGCGAAGCGCAGCCTGTGCAGAGTGCTGTCAATACTGCCGCAACACCAAGCTGTTTTATATATTTTATCGCAACCGCCCCCTTTCCATTTAGTATAATATCATTATACACTATCTTTTGTCAAATATAAATAGTGATAAACTTTAAAATGTGCGTGTTTTTTTTTATTTTAAAAATACACCTGTTTTTTCTCTTGAAATTATTAAAAATTATGATACAATATTATTAAGGAACACTAACGATGAAAGGGGCTTTGGATCGCTCATGGGAATATTCAAAAACATGTCATTTCGCGCCAAGCTTCTGCTAACATATATTGCAGTTATAATACTGTGTATCATAGTTTTCGGATTGACTGTATTTTCAAGCTTTTCAAATCGGTTTGAAAACGAAATAGAACATAACACATCACAGGTAACAATGCTTGCGGTCGATAATATGACCAATTCCATTAACAATATTGAGCAGGTGCTCTGCACTGTACAGGCAAACACGACGATTTCAAAAATACTTTCCAGTCCGGGCGCACTCTCACCATACGAGGAAATTGCAGCAATCGAAAATGAAATGCGAAGTGCCGACCCTCTGCGCGCAACGGTTTCAAAGCTTAGCATTTATATTGCAAAGAGTGATGCTTATCCCGTTTCATTTGACTCTGCCGTGGCATCAGCTTCACTTGTTGAGAACGAATCTTGGTACAAGCGAACAATAGAAAAAAACGGCGATATTTACTGGGGCATTATGGATACATCCGACACAAACGGAGTTTTATGCGTTGCAAGAGCGTTTATTGACACCCGCACGCATGAAGTCCTCGGCGTTATACGCGCCGATGTTAATCTGTCGCTTTTTACAAATAATATTTCAAAAATAACCTTGGGTCACACCGGCAGACTGTTTATAGTGTACGAAAACCACATAATCAACACATGGAACGACAGCTATATAAACGGATTCGTGAATGAACCCGGCTTCTTTGAGGCTGTGTATAATGACGTAACCGAGCCTCAGATCATAAAGATCAACGGGGTAAAGCATATTGTAAACAAGCAGCAGATAAAAACCAGTCCGATAATTCTTGTATGTGCTTCAAACTATGAAGATATCAATACCGATACAAGGATCGTGGGAACATCTATAATCACTACAGGTATAATAGCTATCACAGCGGCAGTGCTTCTTATGTTCCTTTTGACCGGCTGGCTGACCGCGCCTATCACAAACCTTAATTCATATATGAAGCACTTTGAAACTGAACGCAAGCGGGTTCCGGATGAAATGCTGACTAACGATGAAATGGGCAAGCTGTGCGCGACCTACAATACAATGCTTGACACCATTGATTCTCTTATAAACGATGTCTATGAGCTATACCAAAAGCAAAAGCTGTTTGAGCTTAAGGCGCTGCAGGCGCAGATAAACCCGCATTTTTTGTATAACACTCTTGATTCTATCAATTGGATGGCGCGCGCTCATAACGCAAGAGACATAAGCAAAATGGTCTCGGCTCTTGGAACCTTCTTCCGCCACTCGCTTAACAAGGGTAATGAATATACCACAATTGAGAATGAGCTTAAACAGATCGAAAGCTATACAGATATACAAAAAGTACGCTATGACGACAAATTTGATATAAAATTTGATTTAGATGAGGAGCTGCTACAGTGTACGATCATTAAGCTGACTGTGCAGCCTCTTGTAGAAAACTGCATTATCCACGGTTTTGAAGATATTGAAGCCGGCGGCATGATAAATGTGCGTCTCTATGCCGAGGATGACTACATTTATATCTCCGTTGCGGATAACGGCTGCGGCACAGATACCGATGCGCTTAACACCGCGCTTGCGAAGGAAATAGACTACAGCGAGCCGATAGAAAAATACGGTCTTAGCAACGTCAACCTGCGGATCAAGCTGTACTTTGACGAGACCTGCGGGCTTACATTTTCAACTAACGAGAAGGGAGGCGTGACCGCGCTTATCAAGATAAGGCGGAAAAAGCATGAGTATAAAACTATTGATCTGTGATGATGAAAAGCTGATAAGGCAAGGTCTTGCCGCGCTTGACTGGGAAGAACGCGGTATTGAAGTTGTGGGCACAGCAAAAAACGGCGAAGAGGGCTTTGAGCTTTTCAAGGAGCTTGCCCCCGATATCGTTATATCCGATATCCGTATGCCGAAAAAGGATGGGATATGGCTTTCAGAGCAGATATGCAGTCTCTCATCCGACGCGCGTATGGTTTTCCTTACGGGCTATAACGAGTTTGAGTATGCGCAAAGCGCCGTGAATAACGGAGTATGCCGCTATCTTTTGAAGCCGATCGATGAATTTAAGCTTTATGCTATTATTGATGAGCTTGCAGCAGATATA
>CAMNAT010000074.1 GCA_946531785.1 uncultured Oscillospiraceae bacterium | reverse complement strand
ATTAATAATAATATTAACAATCTTGTCAGCTGTGATAGGCGTATGTCTGCATATGACGGTGCTTGCAGCAGGGACGGTATATGTATCATCTTCGGGAAGCGCAGAGAATAGCGGAGCATCTGATAGTGAACCCACAACGCTTGAAAAGGCATATTCTTTAATAAACAGCGTTGATACTATCATACTTATGGATGATATTACATATTCTGAAGCTCCGGCACATAGCAGCGCACTCACAATAAAAGGAAAAACTTCGGGAGTTGTGCTTACAACACCGGTGAATGTGTCAATTAATGGTGATACCACATTTTCAAATCTTACTCTTTCGGGTGGAGTGGATGTGTTTGCAAATGGCCACAAGCTTACCGTGGAAAAAACTGTGACCTCACAAAATGCCGTTAATGTGTTCGGAGGCTGTAACGGTAAGACTTATACGGGCGATACAAATTTAACGATTCTTGGAGGTAGGTACACATACATTCTCGGCGGTAGCAATAAAGCGACGGTTAAAGGTTCTTCAAATGTGACAGTAGGCGGAAATGCGACCGTTACCAGGATATATGGCGGCGGATATAACAGCACAGTGACAGAAAGCACTAATATCACATTTGGGGATAATGCGACATGCGAGTACATATTCGGTACAAACAGATTAGGCACGAGCGGAATTGCCGCTCCTAAAAAGGCAGTGGTAAATATGACCGGCGGAACTGTTAAAGAAAGCATATACGGCGGAACATCACGCTATGAAATTGCAAATTGCAACATTTATATAAAGATGACCGGAGGTAAGACGGAAAGCATATTCGGCGGAAGCAACACCGCCAATGTAACAGGTAATGTATGTATAGATGTTTTTGGCGGTGAAGTAACACGGCGCATATATACGGGTTGTTACAATGATTATACCGGCGAATGGGAAAGCTCAAATTATGTCAAAGGCTCGACAATATTGAGGTTAAAAAAGGGCGCAAAGCTTGTCACCGGTTATGACGGCAACAGAGGTATTTTTCTTGGAAGCCGTATAGGAAGCGATCCTAAGGACGAAATCAACACAGTTATATATCTTGATGATTGTTACAGCACTTACAGCGGAAAGATCGGAGAGCAAGGAGCTTTATTTACAAATCTGTTTAAATCATATGCGGATTATACAGTTAAAGCGGGGACAGGCGGTGATGTTCGAGGAACAGATGTGCAGGGGGTTGTGTATGTGCAGGCGCAGGACGGAAGCTATGCCGAGCTGAACGGTAACACAAGATATGAAAGTGGGGATATACAGCTTCCGGCAGGCACTAATGTTATAGAATTTAAACAGTACAATTTCAAGATCCATGCGCTGAAAGCATATACGGCTCCGGGTAAGATAATATCTACCGTAACCCTGTCAGCACAAAATAACGGGGATATTAAATTTTCATCACCTGTAGCGATAGTTGCGGTTTTTGATAAAAGCGGGCGGCTTGTTACGGCGGCAGCGAACAGTGATATAGGCGGATACAACAGTTACACATTCGTCTTAGACAATGAATCGGGGGCAGAAACTGAATATAAAGTTAAAGCCATGATATTCAATGAAGATAATTTGTGTCCGCTTACGGAGGCATACACTGTAAACACAACAGATATTGATGATGGCTATGAGCCGTGGAACGGTGCAGATTCGGGAACGCTTTTAGTAAAGCTTGATTACAACAAGGATCTGATTCGCATGCTGAGATGATAGCTAAAGGGGATTAATAACAAATGAACATAAACAGCGTGGTTTCGAAAATGACTCTGAAAGAGAAGGCGGCACAGCTTACGCAGATACAACTCCATAAAGATAATTATGAAGCCGTATGCGAGCTTGTAAAAAAAGAAGCAATAGGCTCAGTCATAGTTGCGGCAAATCTTACTGCTGGAAATACAGACCGAACAGTTATTACAATGGCACAGATAAATCATATTCAAAAAATAGCGATGCAAAATCACGGCGTACCAATCCTGTTCGGACATGATGTAATTCACGGGCACCGTATTTGCTGGCCGATCCCGCTTGCGCTTTCAGCGGCATTTAATCCGGAGCTTGTAAAGGAAAGCTATACATATATTGCGGAAGAAGCTAAAAATGATGGGATCAACTGGAGCTTTGCGCCTATGCTTGATGTGTCGCGTGATCCGCGTTGGGGAAGGATCATTGAAGGCCCCGGCGAGGATCCGTATCTTGGAGAAAAAATGGCAGAGGCGGTAGTAAAAGGCTTTCAGGGTGACGGTGATAGTATAAACATTGCTGCCTGTGCCAAGCATTACATAGGCTATGGAGCATCTGAGGGCGGCCGTGATTATCACAAAGCGGAGATTTCAGATTATTCATTACGGAATTTTTATCTTCGTGCCTTCAGAAGCGCGGTGAGGAGCGGTGCTGCAACTGTTATGAATTCGTTTAACGAGATCAGCGGTCAGCCGACTGCATCAAGTAAATATCTCTTAACAGATGTGCTTCGAGGTGAGCTCGGCTTTGAAGGCTTTGTGATAAGTGATTGGGCTGCGATATCACAGCTTGTAAGACAGGGTGTAGTGGAGAATGAAAAGGAGGCGGCGTGTAAGAGCATAAATGCAGGTCTTGATATGGATATGACAGATAACTGCTACTTTAATTATCTTGAAGAGCTGATTAATGAAAACAGGGTAGCTGTTGAAACTGTTGATCTGTCCGTAAAGCGGATTCTCAGCATCAAGGAAAAGATGAATTTGTTTGACGAACCATACTTTGAAGAAAAACCGTATTCCAAGGAAAAACACAGGGTGTCGGCAAGAGAAGCGGCGCGCGAATCAATAGTTTTATTGAAAAATGAAAACAACATCCTTCCGCTGGATAAAAACAGCACTGTATGTGTAATGGGCGACATGAGCCTTGACAAGCGTGCTGTATTAGGAAGCTGGTCACTGGATTTTGATATTGACGAAACGGTAACTATCTATGACGGTATAAAGTCAAAATGTAAGTCTTGTTTATATTTTGATTGTTTGACTCCGAAAGATGCAACTATGGACGAAATGTCGCAGACTGATGTTATTATAGTTGTGCTTGGGGAAAGCGACAAAATAACAGGAGAGGCTAATTCAATATCCGGGATAGAATTGAATGAGCATCAGAAATTTATAATAAAATCGGCAAAGAGAACCGGGAAAAAAGTTATCGGTGTGCTTGCGTTCGGACGTCCGAGAGCGTTATATGATGTAATTGATGATTTAGATGCGGTGTTATATGTATGGCATGGAGGATCGCAAATAGGGAATGCGACGGCGGATATTATTTTCGGTGATTTCTCGCCATGCGGCAGACTGCCGGTGACCATGCCTCGCGTAACGGGACAGATACCTATATACTATAACTGTCCGCCGTCATGTAGAGACGAGGATGGTTATTACGATAAGAGCTTATGGAAACCAAATTACTGGGATGTTGACAGCAGTCCGCTATATCCGTTCGGATACGGGCTTTCATATACGAAATTTACATATTCGGATATCAAAGCCGATGTGACAAAGCTGACATTGCAGGAAATAGAAAAAGGCAAAGGCTTCATAATCAGTGTCAGAGTAAAAAACATGGGAGCGGTTGCATCAAAAGAGGTCGTACAGCTATATATACGCGATTGTGTTTCTTTTATGACAAGACCGATCAAAGAGCTTAAAGGCTTTGATAAAATCTATTTGTTGCCCGATGAAGAAAAAACAGTTAACTTTCATATAGGATTTGAGGAATTGGCATATTACGGTCAAAGCGGACAGCTTTGCGTAGAAAAAGGCGATTTCAAGATATTTATCGGTGAGAACTGTTTGGTAAAAAGAAGTATAACTATATCGGTTATCTAAGGGCGTACATTATAGTAATCAAAACTTTATGCACACATGTGTGTGGGTTTTATTATATAAAAGATCACAATAAATAGCAAATTCTATTGTGTATTACAAAATCCTAAAAGAGAGGAGAGCGGAATAATGATGAAGAGGGGATAGTATCACAATAAAACAAATAAAGACATATTAGCACTTCAAGATCCGAAAAAAGAAAGGAGACGTGGATAATGAAGAAAAGTTTATTATGCTTGGCACTGGCTGCAATGGCAATGCTTGGAACAACAGCGTTTGCTGAGAGTAAAGCAACATACAATGACGGTACAGTAACCAGTGATGCGCAGAATGTAAAAACTGTACTCATAACAGATAATAAGAATGATGTATGGTATGTGAACCAGGCAGAAGCCGGTAGTGCGTTGAATGCAGCGACCGGCTTTGCAATGAAAACCGGCGCGCCGGCAGGTACATATACGCTTGCACTTGGCTACACCGATGTTGACGAAACTGCAAAAACTGTAGATAAGATCAGCTTTGAAATAACAGACAAGCTTCCCGATGTGCAGGTTAACGCACTGACGGGCGAAGGCGCAGTTGTTGATAACGGAAACGGCACACATAACGCAGCATTCAAGGCAGATGCAGTTGTCCTTACCGGGTATAATTCATTAGTGTTTGGATTTAATGAAGAGAATAAGGATACGGTATATATGGCATATCCGTTGAGCAAACTGGAAGTTCCGAAAATATCAGGCGGCGGTGCGATAACAATTGCAATACAGTTAAATAATGTTCCTGATAAGTACAAGAAGAATGTAACATTATATTTCTCGACATATGAAGTTGCAGGTAACGGAGGTACAGACGAATGAAAAATTATATAATGCCTCAGATTGAGATATCAAAATTCAATAAGGAAAATATAGTGATGTCTAGTGCTACAAATAACTGGGTGCCGGCGATTGCGGCAGAAACAAACAAAGCATGGTTGGATTATGACAGACTTGAGAAAGTCAATGCTATTCTGACTTTTTAATTATTTATCCTGCTATGCGGTGCGTCTTGCCGCATAGCAGAATAAATTGCAGAGAAGGGTAAGAAGTACAATTGAAAGAATGTTTGATATTTAATGCAGAACTGTTCATAAGATTGATCGCAGCGGCACTGTGTGGAGCGATTATTGGATTTGAGCGGAAACACAGATCAAAAGAAGCAGGAATAAGGACACATTGTCTGGTTGCTTGCGGAGCAGCGCTTATGATGATATTATCGAAATACAGTTTCCTTGATTTATCCGAAGAGATCGGAGGCATTCGCGGGGCTGATCCGTCGCGTATAGCTGCACAGGTGGTAAGTGGGATAGGTTTTCTTGGAGCAGGGATGATCTTTGTTCATAAGAACACAATTACAGGGCTTACAACTGCAGCAGGGGTTTGGACAACTGCAGGTATAGGAATGGCAATAGGAGCAGGAATGTATCTTGCAGGCGGGGCGGCAACTGTTATTGTGGTCATTGTTCAGACGGTTTTACACTTGAATATACCATTATTAAAAAAAACAAGCACAAAAACTTTAAGTATATATGATGTGCATGAAGAGAATTATCAAAAGCATATAGCAGACAAGTTAAAAGAGCATGGTATAGTTATACATTATGTATCAATACGAAAAATTAGAAATGATAACGCGAGAAACTATAAGCTTTCAATTGAAGCTCCGTATTCAATGAATGAGGATGAAATAGTATCATTGATAGAATATGATGCTGAAATAAAGGCAAACTTATAGCATCGCCGGTGATGAATAAAATGCCGGGTGCAAATCTCATTAATACCTCTATCCGAAGTCGAACCTGCCTGTGATAAGTGTATGAGCAGACTCGACTTTGGTTTGATGAAATACAAATTCTCTCTTCTCATATCGGGTAAGGGTTGCGTTTTGCCACCCCTATCCGGTATATCTAAAAACAGATAAACGGAATTGTGAATGAGTGGTACCTGGAGGATATGTCCGATAACATAAAAAGCGTGCTTACAAACAGACGCTTAAACGGTCTGCATATAGGCGCATTTTCAATGTATGGTCACGACGTGCAGGATATTGACGATAACACGATTCCCGCTGATGTAGCCGAGAAGATGCTCTTATGGGCAAAGGGCGCGATAGCTGTAGGACAGATGAAGGACAAGGCATATGTAAACCTCGGCGGCGTTGCGATGGGTATCGTGGGTTCATACTGTGATATGTCATTCATGCAGAAGTATTTAGGCATAAGAGCGGAGTTTATAGACCTTACGGAGATATTAAGAAGAATAAACCTTGAAATATTCGATAAGGATGAGTACGAAAAGGCTCTTGCGTGGATCAAGTCAAGCTGCAAGGAAGGCTTTGACAAGAATAAGGGTAAAAGCTTCCCGGAGATAATAACAAGATCAAAGTATATCCCCGCGGATAAGGACCGGGAGTTTATCGCAAAGTTCACTATTATAGTAAACGATATACTTTACGGCAACAATAAGCTTGACGAAATGGGCTGGCATGAGGAGGTGCTCGGCAAGAATGCGATAGCAGGCGGCTTCTCAAGCCATTTCAAGACGCAGGCTGAAATGCCGGTAACGATGCTCAGAGTAAACATAGTAGATGGGATAGGCCCCGTTATCCAGATAGCGGAGGGCTACACCTGTGTACTGCCTGATGATGTACATGAAAAGCTTGACAAGCGCACCGATCCGACATGGCCGACTACATGGTTCGCGCCGATACTTACGGGTAAGGGCGCATTTAAGGATGTATACAGCGTAATGGCAAACTGGGGCGCAAATCACGGCGTAACGATAGGTGGACATATAGGCGCGGAGCTTATAACGCTTTGCTCAATGCTTCGTATACCCGTAACTATGCACAATGTACCCGATGAGAAGGTATACAGACCTCATGCATGGGCATAGTTCGGCACTGAGGACGCGCAGGCGGCGGATTATGTTTCCGCTTGATACCTATCAAAAACCTGTATATCTTATGGAAAAGGTGCCCGGCGATACGGTGAGCACACCCATATGGGAAGTGTATGAAGAAATAACGGGCAACTATACGAATGAAAAGCCGGAAATGATAGAACGCTTTGAATTTTATAAGCGTGCAAAAAAAGCATATGCTGTTATCATGACAGGCGAAAAAGCATTATATGCCAATATTATTATTAAAAAAGGTGTTTGCTGATGTAAGCACACAACTGTGAAATCATCTATGATGGGTGTAATAAATGTATATAAAAGCTTATTATAAGCGTTTATATAACAAGACAGGCAAATCAAGTCAATGCAATTGGACAAATATATCAGTATGCCATAGCTGATATATGCAAAAAAGAAAGGAGGAATTAGAAGATGAAAAAGTTAGCGGCATTTGCGATGGCAATAACAGTTTTATCATTAAGTGTTACCGCGTTGGCGGATGCTGCAGCAACAGATAGCGGTAAAACAGCCGCTGAGACAACAGTGACCGGTGCAGGCGATTATTCTACTGTACTCATAACTGACAGTAGTGGAAATGTCGTATATGTAGACCAGGCTGACGGTTTATTTGATGCAACGATGCCTTTCCTGATACAGGCAAATCCGAACTACGGTAAATATACCGTCAAGCTTGGCGGTGAAAATGTTGAGCCGACAAGCACATACTTCTATGTTGGTGTTGATGCTGACCCCCAAAAAAACGATGTTCCTATGAAGAGGCTGTCTTATACGGGAACATCGACAGAAAATGATATAACATATTATACCGCAGGATTTTATAAAACCATTAAAGCAACTGAGTTTAGCAATTATAAATCCCTCAAAGTGGGTTATGATAATGGCGAGAAAACGGTTTGGGGCGGATTTGATCTTGCAGATAATTGGAGAGAGCTTCCGAAGATATCGGGTGAGGGAGATCTGACGCTTATCTTTGAACTTGACGAGATCGAAGCGGATGAGATAGACTCCGTTTCAGTATTCCTCAGTCCCGATGTGGTTGGTTCTGAAAATGCTTATCAATAATGAGGAGGTTTGATATGATGAAATATAATATTCCAACAATAAAAATAACAAGCTTCCTTACGGAGAATGTCGTTACCGAAGCAAGCTCAACGATAAACCGCCAGTATGTGGATGAGGTACAAACCTTGATCGGAACTATGTCTACAGCTCAATATAAGGCAAGAGTCGAAAGCGTAAAGAATATTCTTCAATTCACTACACCAAGCGGAAGCTGATCAAAAAGGGAGATAAGCCCTGCTGTGGCGGCAGGGATAAGGGTAAAACGGTCCGATACACTAAAATGGATTTGTCTGATAGCAATTAAATATTTAACTGTTATGGCTTTCTTATCCGGCGGG
>CAMNAT010000073.1 GCA_946531785.1 uncultured Oscillospiraceae bacterium | reverse complement strand
CTCGATCCGGTCTCAGGCATGCTGATCCCCGCGGTCGACGGCGAGCCGGACTATGCGGCAATAGAAAAGGCTTTAAAGGAGAAAAAGATCCGCGCGGTGTTCATGCAGCGGTCAAAGGGCTACGGCTGGCGCCCGACATATTCGGCGGAAAAGATAGGGGAGATAGCTCAGTTCGTAAAGAGCATATCGCCCGATACCATATGCATGGCGGATAACTGCTACGGCGAGTTCTCCGACGCGACAGAGCCTACGGAGCACGGCGTGGATCTTATGGCTGGCTCACTCATAAAGAACCCCGGCGGCGGACTTGCGCCGACGGGCGGATATATCGCAGGACGGCGCGATCTCATCGAGCTTTGCTCATACCGTATGACCTGCGTGGGCATAGGCCGCGAATGCGGCGCGTCACTCGACTTCAACCGCATGGCGTATCAGGGCTTTTTCATGGCACCGCATATCGTTATGCAGGCAATGAAGGCGGCGGCTTTGTGCGCGTCGGTATTCACAGAGCTCGGCTTTAAGACCGATCCCGTTCCCGGCGAGGAGCGGCATGACATCATCCAGTCGGTGCGGTTCGAGGACAGGGACAAGCTCATCGCGTTCATTCAGGGCATGCAGAAGGGCGCGCCGGTAGACAGCTTTGTCGTGCCGGAGCCGTGGGATATGCCCGGCTACCGCGATCAGGTGATAATGGCGGCGGGCTCATTCATACAGGGCGCGTCGATAGAGCTTTCTGCGGACGCACCGGTACGGGAGCCGTACACGGCATATATGCAGGGCGGGCTGACCTACGAATCGGCAAAGCTCGGCATCACCGTAGGCGCGGACAATGTGCTGAAGCTGATGTGATCCGTTAAATGTTAGTAAAAAGTTAGAATACGGATACAGTATCGTAACAATTATGTGGTATAATACCAATAGAATGGTATAAGCTAATGTTGAAAAAAGAGGTAACTATCAGGTATGAAATTCAGTGTTAAGAAATATTTCCAGGTTCTTTGCGGAACTATTGGAGTTATGATTCTTTGCTTTTGTCTGTTTCTCGGCTTGGTCAGGCTGCCGGGCGCGGATTCGCTTTCATCGGCGGGGGGCAAGCCCCTGCGCCTTTCCGAGACCGGAAAGATAAACGCGCTTCTGATGTGCACAGATGAGGACGGACTGAGAACGGACGCGATGGTGCTTGTTTGCTACGATATACAGGCGGGTACCGCGAATCTTATTTCTATGCCGCGAGATCTCAGGATGTTCATCGGCAACCGTTATCAGAAGCTGAACGCAGCCCATGCGTACTATATTGACGGAAAGATGGGCGGTCCGGTCGCAACCTGCGAGGCGGTAACGCGAATAACGGGCGTGCCGATAAACTATTATATAGATTTCTCGTTCGCGGCGGTGGCAAAGGTCATTGACGAGCTCGGCCCTGTATATTTCGATATCCCCGACCTTTACAAGGACGGCGTCGGTATGAAATACGACGACCCGTACCAGAACCTGCATATAAATCTCGCTCCGGGACCGCAGTATCTCAACGGTGAACAGGTCGTGCATCTTCTGCGTTACAGAAAGGACAACCACGGCAGAGGCTATACCCGCGGCGACGAGGAGCGTATTGAGGTACAGCAGAATTTCCTGAGGACGCTCACCGATCAGAAGATGAACGCGGGACTTATCCCGAAGATCCCGGCAATATATCAGGATATAATGTCGTCGGTAAAGACAAATCTCACAGTAGGAGATGTTGCGAGATTTTCAAAGTTCCTAACCAACTTCTCATCAAAGGGAATACATTCGGAAACGCTCGCAACTGTGGCTACCTATGCGGCTGACGAATCTGTGCTCGTGCCGAATATGCCGCAGATACAGGAGCAGGTCATGAGGATGTTCGGTACGGACGGAAAAAATATGTGGTATGCCGATCCGTCAAATCGCAATCCGGTGCTCAGCTACGGCGGTAAGCTCACGCTTGGCGGATATATAAGGACATCGAATGTGGCGGAGCTGAAGGGCTATCAGGTCTCATCTGTGACAGACGATGAGCTGTGCGTTATAAACAATATCGTTATGCCGCCGGTGACAACGCCGCAGCCGTCATTGCCGCCTGTGTCGGCAACGGCTGAAACTTCACCGTAATCCACATCACACGGCATATAAAATTGTACAAAATACACGATATATGTAATTTGTGCTTGACATCAGGCGCATAATATGGTATTATATCGGTGTATTGGGAATTATGTTTGATTTCTGAGAGTGCGCTTTGCGCACTCTTTAATTATGGAACAAAGAATTAAGGAAAAGCTATGGCAGAAAGTAAGAATAGTATAGAACAGACAGCGCTGGCGCTGGCGGAGCCGGCGGCGGAGCAGCTGGGGGTATATATAGTTGATGTATCGTATGAAAAGGGCGTGCTCTGCTATTATATCGACAAGGAAAACGGTGTCGGCATCGACGACTGCGAGGCGTTTTCAAGAGCGGTCGAGCCTCTGCTTGACGAGAAGGATATGATCGAGAGCGAGTATTCGCTCGATGTTTCCTCGCCGGGCGTGGACAGGAAGCTAAAAAAGGAGAGGGAGCTCCTCTACTATACCGGGCGCGAGGTCGAGGTGAAGCTGTTCGCTGCTCGTGACGGCGTGAAGGAGCTTGACGGCGTGCTGAAGGGCTATCACGACAAGACTGCGGTGATAGAAACGGAGAACGGCGAGCTGGAGATACCTCTGAAGGAAGCAGCGTATATCAGACTTAAATTTACATTCTGAGAATAGGAGTACAGAAAATGAACGAATTATTTGAAGCGATCAAAGACCTGTGTGAGGAGCGCGGGATCGACGAGAATGTTATCATAGAGGCTCTTGAAGCGGCGCTTGTGGCGGCGTATAAGAAGAACTATTACAAGGGCAAAAACGACGCGCCGAATGTGCTTGTTGAGATAGACCGCGAGACGGGCGCTATCCATGTATACGCTCAGAAGACGGTAGTCGATGAGGTATTGGACGACCGCGAGGACATATCGCTTGACGACGCAAGGAAGATCTCGGGCAATTATGAGATAGGCGATATAGTAAACATTGAGGTAACACCGAAGGACTTCGGCAGAATGAGCGCCATGACCGCAAAGCAGGTCGTAACTCAGCGTATCCGCGAGGCGGAGCGCGGCATAATCTATAATAACCGCGAGGATCGCTCACTGGGTGTTGTAAGCGGAACGGTAATGCTCGTTAAGGACGACAACGTATATGTAAAGGTAGACGCCTATCCGGATACGGAAGCGATACTGCCGCGGCGCGAGCAGCCGGATATCGAGCTGTATCACCAGGGCGATATAATGAAGTTCTATATCTCCGATATCCGCTCGGACGCGCGTTCGACAAAGCTCATACTTTCAAGAACGCATCCGGGACTTGTAAGGAACCTGTTTGAAACCGAGGTGCCTGAGATAGGCGAGGGCATCGTTGAGATCAAGGGCATTGCCCGCGAGGGCGGCTCGAGGACAAAGATCGCCGTATATTCAAAGGATCCCGATATAGACGCACAGGGCGCATGTATAGGCCCGCGCGGTGTAAGGGTACAGACTATAAATGACGAGCTCAAGACAGAGAAGATAGATATAATCAAGTGGAGCGAGGATCCGGTGGAGTTCATCACCGCGTCGCTGTCACCGGCAAAGGTATTGTCCTGTACGGTAAACGAGCAGGATAACACCGCAAAGGTGGTCGTTCCCGAAAACCAGCTCTCACTCGCTATCGGCAAGGCGGGACAGAATGTAAGGCTTGCCGCAAAGCTGACGGGCTGGAAGATAGATATAACATCCGAGGGATAATTTATGTATATACCGCTCAGAATGTGCGCGGCATGCCGCACTCATGCGCCGAAGGCGGAGCTGATACGGATCGCGGCGAAGGATAATATCGCGGTGCCGGACGCGGCGGGAAAGCTGCCGGGGCGCGGCGTGTATGTCTGCAAAAACGCGGACTGTATAAGGCTGCTTGAAAAGAAGCGTATAGTGGGTCGGCAGCTTAAATGTGAGCCGTCAAGGGAGCTGTATAAGGTCATGGAGGATATGCTGTGATTGAGAGGCTGCTCAATATGATCGGGCTTGCGCGGCGCGCGGGCAAGGTGTCGACCGGCGCGTTTGTCTGCGAGAAGATGATAAAGTCGCGAAGAGCAAGGCTTGTGATACTGGCGCATGACGCGTCGGAGAATACAAAAAAAACTGTAACGGATTCGTGTAAGTTCTATAATATAAGGGTGATAGAGATATCCGATATGGAGAGTCTTGGGCATATCACCGGCGGCGGAGACCGCGCGGTCGTATCCGTAAACGACAACAATTTCGCTAAAGCGATTTCAGATATATATATATCAAGCGAAACAGAGAAAGGGTGATGTCATATGGCAGATACATCAGCAACTAAACTGGGAGAGGTCACAAAGAAATTCAAGGCTGTGAACAAAGAGGTAATAGCCAGGCTAGCCGAATGCGGTGTGACCGTAAAGGCGTCAACGAGCGTTATTACCGATGAGGTGGCAGCTCTTGTTGTTGATCTTATTACCCGTGAAAATCCGTTTTCAATAGAAGAGATAAATAAGCTGAGGAATGACGCTCTTTCCGCGGCTGCTGCCGAGGAGGAAAAGCGCCGCGCCGAGGAAGAGGCAAGGCTCAAGGCTGAGGAGGAGAAGCGCAAGGCCGAGGAAAAGGCAAAGGCTGAGGCTAAGAAGAAGGCGCGTGAGGCGGCTGAGGCTGAGGCGCGCGCAAAGCGCAAGGCCGAGGAGAAGGCAAAGAAGGAGAAGCAGAAGAAGCATCATACCCAGGCGGAGAAGCGCTCGGGCGTGCGTGTGGATCTTTCAAATGTCGATCATTCCAACACGACAGAAGAATTCATCGTAAAGAGCGAGAAGAAGAGCCGCACTGTTGATACGCGTTCGTCCAATGTCGATCTTGACAAGCTCGAAAAGAGCGAGAAGCTCGATAAGTATGTTGACGATGTACGCGAGAACAGACGCGAGAAGAAAAAGAAGGATAACCGCCGTCAGCAGGGCGATAAGAAGGATAAGAAGAATAATTTCAGAAGAAATGAGCAGGATAAGAAGGCGAAGCGCGAGAAGCCGAAGCCCAAGGTAATTACCGAGATCGAGGTGCCTGATGTTATCACGGTAGGCGATTTTGCGGCTCGTATGGGCAAGGGCGCGGCAGAGGTAGTTAAGAAGCTCATGCTATTAGGCGTTATTGCGACGGTGAACCAGACCATCGACTATGACACAGCCGAGCTTATCGCGGGCGAGTTCAACATAACCTGTAAAAAGGAGATAGTCCTGTCCAAGGAAGACAGACTGTTTATGGAGATAGAGGAAGAGGATAAGGATGAGGAGCTCAAGCCCCGTCCGCCGGTAGTTGTCGTTATGGGTCATGTTGACCACGGTAAGACATCGCTGCTCGACGCTATCCGTCACACGAGCGTCACCACCACCGAGGCTGGCGGCATCACGCAGCATATCGGCGCATACAGCGTAATGCTGGGCGACCGTCCGATAACCTTCTTAGACACACCGGGACATGAGGCGTTCACGACCATGCGTGCGCGCGGCGCGCAGGTAACTGATGTTGCCATCCTCGTAGTCGCTGCCGATGACGGCATCATGCCGCAGACGATAGAGGCGATAAACCACGCGAAGGCGGCAGGTGTTGAGATAATCGTTGCGATCAACAAAATAGATAAGGAAAACGCGAATGTGGAGCGTGTTAAGCAGAACCTCATGGAGTACGAGCTCGTACCCGAGGAATGGGGCGGCGACACGATCTGCGTTGAGATAAGCGCGAAGTTCAAGAAGAATATCGACGGACTTCTCGAGATGGTACTGCTCGTTGCAGACATGAAGGAGCTGAAGGCTAACCCGAACCGTCTTGCAAAGGGTACCGTTATCGAGGCACGCGTCGATAAGGGTAAGGGCCCGGTAGCTACCGTGCTCGTTCAGAACGGTACGCTGCATCAGGGCGATATAATCATCGCGGGTACATCGGTCGGCAGAGTAAGAGCCATGACCAACGATAAGGGCAGACGCGTCAAGGAGGCGGGTCCCTCTACTCCGGTAGAGATCCAGGGCCTCAACGAGGCTCCCACAGGCGGCGATGAGCTCATTGTCGTTAAGGACGAGAAGCTCGCGCGTGATGTTGCTGCAGAGCGCCGCGCAGATATGCAGGAGGCGCAGTTCAACGCAGTTACCAAGGTATCGCTTGACAACCTGTTCAGCCAGATCGATGAGGGCAACATGAAGGAGCTTGCGATCGTTGTCAAGGCGGATGTGCAGGGTTCGGTAGAGGCAGTCAAGCAGAGCCTTGAAAAGCTCTCAAATGATGAGGTAAGAGTAAAGGTCATCCATGGCGCTGTCGGCGCTGTGAACGAGTCGGATGTAATGCTTGCGAACGCGTCGAACGCGATCATCGTCGGCTTCAATGTCCGTCCGGACGCGGGCGCATTGGCAATGAGCCAGCAGATAGATGTGGATATCCGTCTTTACAGAGTCATCTATCAGGCGATAGAGGAGATAGAGGCGGCAATGAAGGGTATGCTCGATCCGGAGTTCAAGGAGGTCGTGCTCGGCTATGCGGATGTACGCCAGACCTTCAGAGTGCCGAATGTCGGACTTATCGCGGGCTCATATGTCACCAAGGGCAAGATCACAAGAAATGCTCAGGTGCGCGTTGTGCGTGACGGTATCATCGTGCATGAGGGTAAGATATCCTCGCTTAAGCGCTTCAAGGACGACGCGAAGGAAGTCACAGAGCGCTTTGAGTGCGGTATAGGCATCGAGAACTTCAACGATGTCAAGGACGGCGATGTAATAGAGTGCTTTGAGATGCAGGAGATAGAAAGATAATTATGGCAAGAATAGACCGTATCAACGGTGAGGTAATGCGCGAGCTTGCGAATGTGATCCGCGGTCTCAAGGATTCGCGGATACCGCTGATGACCAGTGTTGTGTCGGTAAGCGTCACGAACGATCTGCGGTATGCAAAGGCGTATATCTCCGTAATGGGGGATGAGGCGACGCAGAAGAAGGCCATGGATGGCCTGAGGAGCGCCGCGGGCTTCATCCGCCGCGAGATCGGCAAGAGGGTGGATCTGAGGTACACGCCGGAATTCATCTTCGAGCTGGATAAGTCCATAGAGCATGGCTCGCATATAGATAAGCTGTTGAAAAACATAAAATAATACACACTAAAAGAGGCTCAACGAGCCTCTTTTAGTGTGTATTATTATTTGATTATTCCCAGTGAGCCGAGCAGGAGCAGGGTGAGAAGTACGGGGGTGATATACCGTATCATTGCGGTATACAGCTTCTCTCTGCCGAATCTCTCGCCGTTTTTCCTTACCTCGTTTATGATGACCTGCGGGCCTACGAACCAGCCTATCATTACACATGTGCTTATCGATACTATCGGCATCAGTATGCTGTTGCTGAGGTAGTCGAATATATCGAGCAGCTGACCTGTCGCGCCGCCGGGCATCGGCAGCTCGAAGTATATGACATTGTACCCGAGACAGATAACCGTTCCTATAGCGAGAGCTATAACGCCCTCGGTCACGGTTGCGCGCTTTCTGCTCCAGCCGAACTTGTCGATAAAGCTTGATACGACCGCTTCAAGGATCGAGATAGAGCTTGTGAGCGCCGCGAAAAGCACCATGAAGAAGAAACCTATTCCTATAAATCTGCCTATGCCGCCCATTGCCGCGAACACCTTCGGCATAGCGACGAACATGAGTCCCGGTCCGGCATATTTCATGCCTTCCTCGCCCATGAACACATATACTGCGGGGATGAGCATAACTCCGGCAAGGAATGCTACGGCAGTGTCAAATATCTCTATCTGGCTGACTGAGCGCGAGATATTCTCTTCGTCACGCAGGTATGAGCCGTATGCGATCATTATACCCATTGCAACGGATATACTGTAGAAGAGCTGTCCCATAGCGTCAATAACGATATGGAGGACATCGCTCAACGATTTTCCTTCAAGCGACGGGATAACGAGTATCTTGAAGCCGTCAAGACCTGTGCGCGCTGTGCCGTCGTCTGCGGTGTGTCTGAGCGTGAGCGAGAAGATAGCGATACCGAGAACGAGAATTATAAGTATCGGCATGAGTATCCTTGAGCTCTTTTCTATGCCCTTCTCAACGCCGCGGAACACGACAAATACTGTTGCCAGCAGGAATATCACGTTATAGATTATCGGCTC
>CAMNAT010000072.1 GCA_946531785.1 uncultured Oscillospiraceae bacterium | reverse complement strand
TCGGATCAAAAAGGAAGGGGGACCGCCGAGCTTCAGCTCGGTGGTGGAAGGTTCGATAAACTGAAATTTAGTTTTTCTTAGTATTCGTCTTTTCGTGGAAAATATACATAAACAAAGAAAAGAGGGCATATTATTTATATAATGAGAGAAATTTTAAAAATGTTTCACGTGAAACATTTACAAATGAAAAATTTGTGTTATAATAGATAGTGAATTGTTTTCAGGATAAAAGGAGGATATATTTCTTCAAATGGGAAAGGTGATAGCTATCACAAACCAAAAGGGCGGGGTAGGCAAAACGACAACTGCCGTCAACCTATCTGCCTGTTTGGCATATATTGGAAAAAGAACGCTTTTGATAGACTGCGATCCGCAGGGGAATTCCACCAGCGGATACGGCTTTGAAAAGGATGATTATGAGCTCTCAGTCTATGACTGTCTTGTGGATCCGGAAAAGCTCCGCGATGCGATCCTAAAGACAAAATATGACGGGCTTTACCTCATACCGTCCGCCGCGGCTCTCTCTGCCGCCGAAATAGAGCTTGCGCTTGAGGATGACCGCGAACGGTTCTTAAAAAAGGCAATAGACAAGGTAAAGGACGAATTTGACTACATAATAATAGACGCGCCGCCGGCACTGGGAATGATAACGATAAATATCATGACCGCATGCGACAGCGTGCTGATCCCGATACAGTGCGAATACTACGCTCTTGAAGGACTTTCGCAGCTGGTCGGCACGATCAGGAAGATCAAAAAGGCATACAACAGAAGGATCGAGATCGAGGGAGTGCTCGGCACCATGTATGACGGAAGGACAAACCTCTCCATACAGGTGCTCGACGAGGTCAAGAAATATTTCCCCGATCTTGTGTACAAGTCGATAATACCGAGAAATGTAAGGCTTTCCGAGGCGCCCAGCTTCGGTGAGCCGATAATAGAATATGACAGGACCTCTAAGGGCGCCGATGCTTATATGAGCCTCGCCAAGGAGCTTGTCAGAAAGAATGGAGGTTGAGCGCATGGCAAAGGCAAAGCTCGGACGGGGTCTCGGCTCGCTGCTTGATGACAGTGTAGCACTGCCCGACGAGAATGACAGCGTCACGAGCATAAAAATAACGCTCATTGATCCGAACAAGAGCCAGCCGCGGCGCAGCTTCGATAAGGAAAAGCTTGCAGCGCTCTCGGAATCCATCAAGGAGCATGGGGTCATACAGCCGATAATCCTCGTAAAAAAAGGGGACAGATACAAGATCGTCGCGGGCGAGCGCCGCTGGCGCGCCGCGAAAAAGGCGGGGCTCAGGGAGATACCTGCGGTCATCCGCGAATATTCGGATATGGAGGTAGCGCAGATAGCGCTCATAGAAAACCTTCAGCGTGAGGATCTGAACCCGATAGAGGAAGCTCTCGGCTATCAGACGCTTATAAATAAGTATGATATGACGCAGGAGGCAGTATCCTCTACGCTCGGCAAATCGCGCAGCGCCATCGCGAACTCGATACGGCTGCTGTCGCTTGACGAGGCGGTACAGTCACAGCTTATATCCGGCGCGATCTCAAGCGGACACGCGCGCGCACTGTTATCTGTAGATGATCCGGAGCTGCGCTCGGCATTGCTGCAGTCCATCACCGAAAAGGGGCTGAATGTGCGTCAGACAGAGGCTCTTGCAAAGCAGCTCTCGCAGAAGAGCCGATCAAAGAAGCCGAAGCCGCTGAGCGAAGAGACAAAAGCGGCGCTTAACGGCATCGAGAACGATCTCAGCACATATCTCGGCACAAAGGTGCGGCTTATCCACAACCCAA
Organism: uncultured Oscillospiraceae bacterium; assembly: GCA_946531785.1. GTDB lineage: Bacteria > Bacillota > Clostridia > UBA1381 > UBA1381 > Ornithomonoglobus. The sequence continues at coordinate 6,431 of CAMNAT010000072.1, read as the reverse complement.
AGCGCGGCAGGATAGAGATAGATTATTACGGCAACGAGGATCTTGAACGGATCCTCAATCTGATAAACGGAGGGGGTATATAAATGGATGAAAGAGTGATAATGTCCGCCATCGCGGTGCTCGCGGTATTCGTGATCGCCTCGATCGTCATCGGGATAATATGCATATCAAAGGTCAATTCGATCCTTGACTATTCCGAGGACGGAAATCTGACGGACAACCTTGAAAAGTATTATAACAGTGTTAACGAGCTTTCAAAGAAGCTGAAGCTCACACAGGAGGGCGCGATCTCAGAGCGCATCTCAGACTGCGAATCAAAGATAAACCTGGCACTGTCAAAAACAGGCATCGTGAACTTTGACGCGTATGAGGATGTACACGGAAAGCAGAGCTTTGCCCTTGCGGTACTGAACCGATATAACGACGGCTTCGTGCTTACCTCGATCTACGGCAGCGCGTCGTCGAACACATATGTCAGGGAGATACACGAGGGGCAGTGCATGACGATGCTGCTCGATGAGGAAAAGGAAGCCGTGGAGAAGGCTGTCTCCGGCACGATAGAATAAGAAGAGGAACTACAATGGCTAACGATAATAAAGAAACTAAACAGAACCGCTCGATGTTTCTCTATACCGCATTGATATTTGCGGTAGCGCTCGTACTGATAATAATAGCGTTCTTCGGTCAGAAGAACATACGCGAGCTGAGAACAAGCACAGCTCAGGCTGTGCCTACGGCAGCGGCAACGAAAAGTCCCGAGGAAAAGAAGACCCGGGAACCGGACGAGCTGGCTCTCACCGCTAACGCATTGGCTGACGCACAGAAGGAGAACACCGAGCTCAAGGCTGAGCTTAACACATACAAGTCTCTTGCTCTTGCTTATCAGAAGGCAGAGGCAGGGGAGACGGCAGAAGCTGAGGCTATGCTCTCTGAAATTGATACACAAGCTCTTACCGAGGAGCAAAAAATATTATACGATCAAACAGAAAAAGTGATAAAAAAAGGAAAGGAACAATAATATGTTAGACATCAAAATTTTAAGAAATGAACCTGAGCGCATAAGAGAGGCTCTCAGAAACAGAAACAACGATCTCGATATCACCCCGGCTATCGAGCTTGACAAGCAGCGCCGCGAGCTCTTGACAGATGTTGAGCAGAAGAAGGCAAAGCAGAACGAGATCAGCAAAAAGATCCCGGCAATGAAGAAGGCGGGCGAGGACACCTCGGAGATCTTCGAGGACATGAAGAAGCTCTCTGACGAGATAAAGCTCGATGATGAAAAGGTGCGCGAGATCGACGCAAAGCTGCGCGACTACATGCTCCGCATCCCGAACATCCCGAACAAGAATGTACCGATAGGCAAGGACGACACCGAAAACCGCGAGCTGCGCCGTAACGGCACACCGCGCGAGTTCACATTTGAGCCTAAGGCGCACTGGGATATAGGCACAGATCTTGACATCCTCGACTTTGAGCGCGGCACAAAGATCGCCGGCACACGCTTTACCGTATATAAGGGTCTCGGCGCAAGACTTGAGAGAGCTGTTATCCAGTATTTCTTAAATACACACACCGAGCGCGGCTATACTGAGATTTTCCCGCCGTACATGGTAAACCGCGCGTCAATGACCGGCACAGGTCAGCTCCCGAAGTTTGAGGAGGACGCGTTCAAGGTAGAGAACAACGGCTTCTTCCTCATCCCGACAGCAGAGGTCCCCGTTACCAACCTGCACCGCGACGAGATACTTGACGGTACAAAGCTCCCGATCAAGTACTGTGCATACTCCGCATGCTTCAGAGCAGAGGCAGGCAGCGCGGGCAGAGATACAAGAGGTATCATCCGCCAGCACCAGTTCAATAAGGTCGAGATGGTCAAATTCGCAAATCCGGAGACAAGCTATGATGAGCTTGAAAGCCTTACAAACGACGCTGAGGTGCTTCTGCAGGGACTCGGTCTCCCGTACAGAGTAGTTTGCCTCTCCACAGGCGACCTCGGCTTCTCATCGGCAATGACAAACGATGTAGAGGTATGGATGCCGTCATATAACAGATATGTCGAGATATCCTCATGCTCGAACTTCGAGGACTATCAGGCACGCCGCGCAAACATCCGCTTCAAGAACAGCCCCAAGGACAAGGCACAGTATGTGCATACCTTAAACGGCTCAGGTCTTGCTGTAGGCAGAACGGTCGCAGCGATCCTCGAAAACTTCCAGAACGAGGACGGTACGGTCACAGTTCCGGAGGCTCTCGTTCCGTACATGGGTACAGATATAATAAAGTAATTGCAAACACAAAAAATGCATCTTTAATGAGATGCATTTTTTTTGGATTCGTTGAGATAGTATATAAATTTCTGATTATTTTCTGTTGCCTTTAAGAGATTAAGTATCTGCGGATACCTCTCCGCATCGGCAAGCTCGCGGCGCAGCGTCCAGCCCGCCTTTTGCTCATCAGGAGATAAGAGCAGCTCCTCGCGGCGCGTTCCTGACTTGGGTATATCGATAGCGGGGAAGATACGCTTTTCCTGGAGCTCGCGATCAAGCTTCAGCTCCATGTTACCTGTGCCCTTGAATTCCTCGAAGATCATATCATCCATACGGCTGCCGGTCTCGACAAGAGCAGTTGCTATCACCGTCAGGCTGCCGCCGTCCTCGATGTTTCGCGCCGCGCCGAAAAACTTCTTCGGCTTATACAGCGCCCCCGGCTCCAGACCGCCCGAAAGCGTTCTGCCCGACGGCTGCGCGGTAAGGTTATACGCGCGCACAAGACGGGTGATGGAATCCATAAGGATAACGACATCCTTTTTCTGCTCAACCAGCCGCATCCCGCGCTCCAGAACCATCTCGGACAGGCGGCAATGGTTTTCCGGAAGCTGATCGAAGGTGGAGTGGATCACCTCGCAGTCTATCGACTTCTTGATATCGGTGACCTCCTCGGGCCGTTCGTCGATAAGCAGGATTATAAGCTTTATATCAGGACAGTTTTTGCGTATCGCGTTGCCGATCTCCTTGATTATTGTGGTCTTACCTGCCTTTGGCGGTGCTACTATCATTCCGCGCTGACCTCTGCCTATGGGCGCAATTACATCTATAAGTCTTGTTGACAATGTATCCTTATCCGTTTCAAGAGTGATCCGCTCAGTCGGGAATACCGGGACGAGCTTTTCAAACGGGCGGCGCTTTAGGGCAATATCAAGGGGATCGCCGTTTATCTTTTTCACGAACAGCAGCGGAGAGGACTTGCCCTCTTCATCTATAAGGCGGCAGTCGCCTGTGACCTCGTCGCCTGTCTTTAAGCTGAATCTCTTTATCTGCTGCGGTGCAACATAGATGTCATTACTTGATGACGCGAAATTCTCCGCTCTTAAAAACCCATAGCCTTCCGGCTTTACCTCTAAAACTCCGGTAAGCTCAACCGCATCCGCGGGACGCTCACGCTTTTTCTGATGCCGCGCCTGCAGCTCAGCCTGTCTTTCCTCAGCCAGCGCCGCAGCCCTTTCAGCCTCCTCGCGCTCCCGCATGAGCCGCTCATTCTCGGCGGCGAGTCTCTCCTCCTCCGCCAGCTTTTCGGAAATAACGGCGATAAGCTCCGCCTTTTTTAGTGTGGAAACCCTTTTGAGTCCCATTTTAACGGCAATGACCTTTAATTCCTCGCGGTTCTTGCCCTTCAACTCGGTCTGATCGTACATAAAAACAGATCTCCTTAAAAATATTAAATTATTATTGATTATTTTTGCTCATGTATGGAAAATTGTTTATTTCTTTTCAGTTACTTTTGTGGAAATATCAAAGTATAAAAATATTTAAACAAATGATCAAAGCATTTTCGATACCTCTATTATATACCAAATCCGCTATAATGTCAATGGGTTTTGTATTTAATGTTATGCTTTTTAAGCGAATTGGCATTATGTAAGCAATGCGGTAAATTTCAATAATATCCCTCACCTGAAAACCATGTCGGATTCACATATTTCATTTTAACGACATAATATATATCACAGATGTACATCTGAGAAATAGTAATAATATAAACAGGGGGTAACAACGCAAAGCGTTGCCGATAGTTTTTTATAATTCAGATACAGGAGGTAAAAATAATGGCAACAAGCCTTTTAAACAGAGCGCAGATCAGCTATACCTATGGTACAAGCGAGGGTTCTGCGGTCTCGAACCAGACAAACACCACATTGGTGGATCAGTACACCATGACGGCTGTGAAGGAAACACTCACACCCGAGGTAAGAGCGGGAAACAACGCCGCATACTATGTGCGCGTTGAGAACACCGGCATAGGCACACTCAGCGGAATAAGCATAGAGGACGATCTGGGCATGATGGCCGGCGCAGCATCCGCGCCGCTTTCCTATGTGGAAAATTCCGCGGTATTCGTAAAAAACGGCGATATCGTCACAGGCACAGCCGCGACGAGTGCGGCAGGCGTGACCTTTGCCACAGCGGCGGAGCTTGATGCCGGCGACTCGCTCATAGTCATATACCTTGCGGAGGTAGACGAGCAAGCAACGGTTCCGATCACAAACACAGCTACCGTTACGGCAAACACCGACTCACAGGCTCAGTCGATCATAACAGAGAGCGCAAGCTCGATAGTTACGCCGATAGCCTTTGCCGATATCTCGATCTTCAAAGCGGCGGATCAGGACACAGTAGTATCAGGCGATACGCTGACCTATACATTTACGCTGATGAATACCGGCTTTGACGCGGCGGAGGATGTGATCTTCACCGACGCGTTCCCGGCAGAGTTCACTATAACCGATGTTTCCTATACCGTAAACGGCGTTACAACACCGATCGCTCCGGCAGACTACACTGTAGAGGGCAGCACCCTCACGCTTCCGGCAGAGACCTCGACCCTTGCCTTAGGCGTTGCGCCCGCAACGGAGGCAGGTCCGGGCGTGACAGTCATCACCGTCACAGGCACTATCGCTTAAAATGCGAAAAACCGTCTGCGGATGCAGACGGTCTTACATAACATATTTTCAATTTTACATGCTCTCGACTACCGAGATGCCTAAAAGCGCGAGCGCAGATTTTATAACGCCGCAGGTCGCATCGACTATTGCAAGTCTTGCCTTCTTCACATCATCTGCGACATCGTCGCGCATGATCGGGTTCGTGTTATAGAACTTATTGAATGCCTTCACAAGTCCGGTGACATAGCGGTTTACATAGAACGGCTCGTTCTTTGCCGCCGCGTCCTTCACCGCATCGCCGAAGCCGTTTATGAGCTTTACGAGCGTGTATGCGTCATCTGATACGGCAAGCGCGGGATCGGCATTGCTGTAATCTATGCCGGACGCCTTGCGGAGGATGCTCCTGCCGCGGGCGTAGCCATACATGCAGTACGGCGCGGATTCGCCGTCAAAATCGAGCATGCTCTCCCATGAGAAAACTATATCCTTCTCACGCGAATTCTTTAGGAAGGTATAGAGTATCGCGCCGATACCTATCTTCTTTGAAACATCGTCGAGATCGCCGACCTCGGAGCCGTTGTTTATGATTATCTCGCGTGTCTTTTCTATCGACTCGTTCAATACATCCTCCAAGAATATAACATCGCCGTGACGGGTGGACATGCTCTTGCCCGGCAGCTTCACAAGTCCGAAGCCGACATACTCGCAGTCCTTGCTCCACTCCCAGCCGGCGCGCTTCATGGTCTCGAATATCTGCCTGAAGTGCAGCGCCTGCGGAAGTCCGACCACATATATATTCTTATAGAAGTTGTATGTTCTGTGCCTGTACAGCGCCGCCGCGATATCGCGGGTGGCATAAATCGTCGCGCCGTCCGATTTCAGGATGATACACGGCGGGATATTGAGATCGGACAGGTCAACGACCTGTGCGCCGTCGCTCTCAACGAGCAGCCCCTTTTCTCTTAAAATATCCACTACCTCATCCATCTTGTCGGAGTAGAACGCTTCGCCGTTATATGAGTCGAACGATACGCCGAGCATATCATATACGCGCTTGAACTCGACAAGGCTCTGATCCCTGAAATATTTCCAGAGCGCGGTCGTCTCCTCGTCGCCTTCTTCGAGCTTCTTGAAGTAGTCCCTTGCCTCGTCCTCAAGCTCCGGATGCTTTTCCGCTTCCTCGTGGAACTTTACATATATCTTCAAAAGCTCCTTTATCGGATCCTTCTCGATGAGCGCGGGATCGCCCCAGCGCTTATATGCGGAGATCAGCTTACCGAACTGCGTTCCCCAGTCGCCGAGATGATTGAGTGACTGAACATCATAGCCTAAGAATTTATATATCCTCGCAAGCGAATTACCGACAGCGGTCGAGAACAGATGCCCTATATGGAACGGCTTTGCGATGTTCGGTGAAGAATACTCCACAAGCACCGTCTTTCCGCTGCCCATATCCGATCTGCCCCAGTCCTCACCCGCCGCGCGGCAGGCA
>CAMNAT010000071.1 GCA_946531785.1 uncultured Oscillospiraceae bacterium | reverse complement strand
GAGATCACCGAGAGTGTTATCGGCAGTGATTTTGAGTATATGAAGGAGCAGATATCACGCTTCCGCGAGCTGGGCTTCCCGGTATGGATGGATGATTTCGGCAGCGGATACTCTTCACTGGATGTGCTTCAGGAGATCCCGTTTGATCTTATCAAGTTCGATATGAGCTTTATGCAGAGGCTTGATAAGGGCACAAAGGGTAAGATAATCCTCACAGAGCTTATGCGGATGGCAACGGCGCTTGGTGTTGATACCGCATGTGAAGGTATCGAGACTGAGGAACAGGTTCATTTTCTTCAGGAGGCGGGCTGCTCAAAGCTGCAGGGCTTCTATTATCAGAAGCCGTCGCCCTTGGAAACTATAATTGAAAGATCAAAGAACGGATTCAAGGTCGGGTTTGAAAATCCGGATGAATCGGATTATTATGATTCTATAGGCAGAGTAAATCTTTTTGATCTGTCCTTTGTTGCAAGCGATGATGAGAATGTTCTTCAGAACATCTTTAACACCATCCCAGTCACCATTCTGGAGATGGAGAATGGCGAGATCCATTATGTGCGCAGTAATCAGGCGTACAGAGAGTTTATGTCGAGGTATTTTGGCATGGATGTTACAGATCCGAACGCGGTATTTTCGTTGGGTACTCACCGTATCGGGATCGATTTTGTCAATATGCTCAAGGATTGCTGTAAAAAAGGTGGCCGGATATTCTATGATGAAGAATTGGATGATGGAACGGTCATTCATATGTTTGCGCGAAAGATCGGCAGCAATCAGATAACGGGCAGGGTAGCGATAGCAGTGGCGGTGCTTTCTGTTTCAAAAGCCACCGATGGTACTACCTATGCAGAGATCGCACGAGCCTTGGCGTCTGACTACTATAACATATACTATGTGGATCTTGACACGGAGCATTTCATTGAATACAGCTCTCAGGCGGGCAGCGAGGAGATCGCCATGGAGCGGCATGGCGAAAACTTCTTTGAAAGCAGCCGAAGAGATACAATGGTTCGTATTTATGAAGATGACAGAGGATTGTTCCTCAACACCTTCACAAAGGAGAATGTTGTAAAGACTCTGGATGAGCAGGGCGTATTTACAGCCACCTATCGCCTTATAGACACCGGTGAGCCTATGTACGCAAGCATGAAGTGTACAAGGATGCCGGGCAGCAAGCATATAATAATCGGTATCAGTATAATCGACTCTCAGCTGAAACAAAAGGATCAGTATGATCAGCTTCAGCGTGAGCGGGACACAATGATAAGAGTCATGGCGCTTTCTGATGGCTATCTGAGTCTTTTCACGATCGATCCGGATACGGGTCATTACACGGAATACAGCTCATCGGATGCGTTTGACCGTCTTGGCGCGGCGAAGGAGGGTGAGGATTTCTTCACCCAGGCGCTGATCGACTCGGAAAAGTATTTCCATCCCGATGATGTTGAAAATTTCCATGAGGGCTTCACAAAGGAAAATATCATGCGTGATATCCGTGAGCACGGCAGCTTCAGGATACATTACCGGCTTATGCTCGACGGAGTTCCTACACGGGCAACGCTTGTGATCGCACCGTTCAGGGAAGGTGAAAAGGAAAGGTTGGTTGCCGGAATAAAAGCATGCAAAAGCAAGGATAAACAATAACACCTGTAAAAGAATCTTTTAAGCATAATCAGAGTTGACAGAATGGTGGTTTATATGGTAAAGAAAAAGAAAACACTTAAGAAGAGCATCCTATCATGTACGATCCCGTTTATGCTGCTTATGTGTGTTATCCTGAGCGCCGTTCAGATTATCAGCACCAGAAACATACTATATACACGCTATGAGTCATACATCCGGAATATTCTGAGCTATGTACAGGGAGAAATAGATGTTGATGATCTTGCAGAGTGTATGAAGAGCGGTGTGGAATCTGAAAAATATAAGGCATTGCAAAAGGTGCTTGACAACTGCCGGGATCGGCTCGATATCCACTTTATCTATGTGATAGAGCCGTTGAATACCGAGCGGTTTAACAATATACGTAATGTGATAGCCGGAGTGAGCAAGGATGAATATGAGAATTTAGCAGATGAGCTTGTGTACTTGAATATGCCCACCGGAGATTCATATTCTCCCGAAACGGCAGCAAAATACTTAAATGCGTACAGATCGGGAAAACTGTCATTCTTCGAGGAGGTCAGCGAATGGGGCGATGATTATACCGGTCTTCTTCCGCTGTTTGATTCCCGGGGGAAGGCGGTAGCGGCGCTTTGCGTTGATGTTGATGTTGCGGAGATGCACTCGATACTGCATAATGAAGCGATAGCCGTTATACTTCTCATCATGCTGTTTGGCATTGCTTTTGTTGTTATATTTATAGGCTGGAGCGTCAGAAGCATAACAGATCCTATAGAGCGGCTCGAAAAGAGTGTGGTCGATTTTGCTTCAAAATGCAAGGATCAGAAGGATCCTGCTGCGTTGGTGATAGATGTTCCCGAGATACGCACAAATAACGAGGTGGAGACCCTGGCTCATGCTGTTTCGGAGATGGGCGATGCAATGCAGGATTATCTGAAGGGCATGGTAACGGCGGAGAATGCTGCCCGTGCTGCACAAAAGATCGCAGAGCTGAAGGCGTCGATAAGCTCGGGAATGGTTTATGCTCATATAGTCCAGACGTTGATCCGTGGATATAAAAGCCTGTACTATGTTGATATCGATACCGAGGAATTTACTGAGTATAAAATGGATGAGGAGACCGACAGACTTATTGAGAAGCCGAGTAAATATAATTTCTTTGATAAGTGTCTGGAGCTGGCATACTCATATGTTCACCCTGATGACAGGGATACATTTATAAAGACCATGGATCGTGAAACGCTTCTGAAGGCACTGGATCAGGATAAGACCCTGATGCTGACATACAGAATAGTAGTCAACGATACGGCGACCTATGTAAATATCAAGATCGCGCGTGTGGCAGGGGATGAAAAGCATATTATCGTGGGTGTGGCAGATGTCGATAAGCAGACGAAGCAGCTGAAGCTTACCGAGCGGCTGCAGGAGGAGCGGATCGCATACGAAAGGATAAACGCGCTCACAGGCGACTTTATATGTATATATGTTATTTTGCCGAAGAACGGAGCATATCGTGAATACAGTGCCGCTGACTCCTTCGAGGAGTATAAGCTGCCAAAGGAGGGCAGAGACTTTTTCGCGCTTGCCCGTGAAAAAGGAGCAAAGCTTGTATATCCGGGTGATCTTGACCGCTATCTTTCGGTATTTACCGAGGAAAATGTAATGGCGGAGATCAGACGCAGCGGGATGTATACGCTTACATACAGACTGATCATCGGAGGCAGGCCGACTCATGTACAGCTCAGAGCGGCGATGGTAGAAGAAAAGGACGGCCCGCGTCTGATAGTGGGTATCAATAATATTGAGTCTCATGTACGCCAGGAGGAGGAATATGAGAATCAGCTTGCCGAGGCGCAGCGCGAGGCAAACCGCGACGCTCTGACAGGCGTTAAAAATAAGCACGCATATCTTGATGCTGAGGCTCAGTTGGATCGGCAGATCGCCAAGCATCGCGCACCGGAGTTTGCGATAGCTATGATAGATGTTAATGATCTTAAACTCATCAATGACACGCATGGTCATCAGGCAGGGGATCAATACCTGCGTGACGCAAGCGGTATTATCTGCAACATATTCAAGCACAGTCCGGTGTTCCGCGTCGGCGGAGACGAGTTTGCAGTGATAGTGCAGGATAAGGACTACGAATGCATTGAAGAGCTGATGGGTAAGGTAAGAGATCATAACATAAAGGCGATCAAGGAAGGCGGGATCGTCATTGCCTGCGGCATGTCCAGGTTTGATAATGATGTATGTGTTGCCCAGGTGTTTGAGCGCGCGGATACGCTGATGTACAAGAATAAGAATGATCTGAAAACTAAAAAAGACCGGATATTGCTTTTCTGACAACTTAAAACCCCACCCTTTGGGTGGGGTTTAGTCGTGTATTATACCAGATAAAGCAGCTCTGTGTATGTCGGGAACGGCCAGTATGACTTTCCGACGATCGTCTCGAGAGTGTCCGCAGTCTCACGAAGCGCTTCCATTGCCGGGAGTACATTGTCCTTATAGTACATTCCGGTTTCAAACGCGTCAAGCCCATTGGGAACCTTTGTAGCCGCATCGAGCGCGTCTATACGGACCATAAGCTCCTCGGTAAGGGATGTAAGTCTCTTTGCCTTTTCGGTCTCCTTCGGCGCGTCTATGCCGATGCTCTTCTTGGATATGATATCGTCCGTTATGAACTTTGTGTATGCAAGGCAGGCGGGGAGGATCTCCTGCTTAGCCATTTCAAGCATGGTGAGCATCTCGAAATGGATGGTGTTGTTGTATTCCACCATCATTATTTCGCAACGCGTCTCGACCTCGATGCGTGTGAATACCTCCTGTCTGGTGAATACCTCTATAGACTTTTCAGTCTTGAAGTAGGGTATAGCCTCCGGCGTGGTCTTGAGATTTAAAAGCCCGCGCCTTTCTGCTTCCTCTACCCATTCGTCGCTGTAGCCGTTGCCGTTGAATATGATGCGCTCATGCTCCTTGAAGGTCTTTATCGCAAGCTCCAGCGCATCCTTTGAAATGTGTGTGCTGTCCTTTAGGATCTCGGCAAACTCAGTGAGCGTTTCGGCAACTATGGTGTTGAGCACGATATTTATTCCGCCGATGGACTGCCTTGAACCGGGCGCGCGGAACTCGAAGCGGTTTCCGGTGAACGCGAAAGGTGAAGTTCGGTTTCTGTCGGTGGTGTCTCTCTGGATATCAGGCAGCGACTCAACGCCTGTTTCGATGAGCACACCCTCGTCATATTTAACTCCCTTTCCGGCCTTGAGCTGATCAACCACAGCTGCGAGATGATCGCCAAGGTAGATCGAGATAATAGCCGGCGGCGCCTCATTTGCGCCGAGTCTGTGATCGTTTCCGGCTGTTGCTACGGATACCCTTAAAATGTCCGCATAGTCGTCTACTGCCTTGATGACTGCTGCAAGGAACAATAAAAACTGTACATTGTGCTCCGGCTTTTTGCCCGGCTTTAAAAGCTGCTCACCGTCGGAGGTACCTATCGACCAGTTGTTATGCTTGCCTGAGCCGTTTATGCCCTCATAGGGCTTTTCATGGAGCAGACAGTACAGACCGTGATGATCTGCGACCTTCTTGAGGATCTCCATAGTAAGCTGGTTGTGGTCGGAGGATATGTTCGTAGTCGAGAAGATCGGCGCTATCTCGTGCTGTGCGGGCGCGACCTCGTTATGCTTTGTCTTTGCGAGAACACCCAGCTTCCATAGCTCCTCGTCGACCTCGCGCATGAACGCCGCGACTCTCTCCTTGAGCTGACCGAAATAGTGATCATCCATTTCCTGACCCTTTGCCGGCTTTGCTCCGAACAGTGTTCTGCCGGTCAAAAGCAGATCCTTACGCTTGTTTCTGAGCTTTTTATCTACTAAGAAATACTCCTGCTCGGGACCTACATATGAAATAACTCGTCTCGGCTCCTTGCCGAAGAGCTTCAGCACCTTCTTTGCAGCGCGGTCGATGGCGTCCTCCGAACGCAGAAGCGGTGTCTTTTTATCAAGCACCTCGCCTGTGTATGACATGAACGAGGTCGGTATGTAAAGCGAATGATCCTTTATGAATGCGAACGAGGTCGGATCCCACGCTGTATAGCCGCGCGCTTCAAAGGTCGCTCTCAGTCCGCCGGAGGGGAAGGATGATGCGTCCGGCTCGCCCATGACCAGCTCCTTGCCCGAAAATTCCATGATGACCGTTTTGTTCTGTGTGGGCTGGATGAAGGAATCATGCTTTTCGGCAGTTAATCCCGTCATCGGCTGGAACCAGTGAGTATAGTGGGTGCAGCCCTTTTCTATAGCCCAGTCCTTCATTGCGTTCGCAACTACCTCTGCGACTGAAAGATCAAGCCGTGAGCCCTCGCTGATCGTCTTAATGAGCGATTTATATATATCCTTCGGCAAACGCGCCTTCATCGTTGGGATGTTGAACACATTTTCGCCGAAGATCTTTGAAACATCGCCGTTTTCCATCATAATTTACTTCCTCCTGACTAAAAAATGAAAAAGGTGTTTTATATTCTGCCCGATATAAAACACCCTGTCATTCCTCATTTCTATCCATATATAAATTATACCATATGGAGGTAAAATGTCAATATGCAAAGTGTTTGAATCGGAAATATTCTTTAATTCTATTTTTGTTTATGTTGCGTGTCATATAGCTTACTCAGCAGTATCCGTTGTCTGCCGTTTTTCAGCTCCTCAAGAGCTCCTGCGGTCGGGACTTCTGAGCGTGCATTGCCTGATAGATCTGTGTCCGCTATGACCGCCTCGCCCGCTGCGGATTCAAATGGTGCCTCCGTGATCCTCGGAACTGCCAGATCGTGGGAGTTTATAATGCATTCTGAGCTGAGTGATACATCGTCGGGTATATCAATATCAAGATACACGCTTCCGTTTTCCTCAAATACACGGATCTCACTTTTCCGGTCAGACACGGAATAGTCCTTCTCTCTGTCAAAATGCTTTGCTCCGTTCAGGTAGACATTGCTGTTTATATATGCCGGCTGACGGATATTTATAAATGAGTCGATATCCACTCTGCCGTAGTCATGGACTCTTTCGATGTATTCGTCCATAGAAACGGGGTATCCGTTATAATGCTCTGTGCCGTATTGCTTGTCCTCTCCGTTTGCTCCGCCGAAGAAGATGTTGTTATAGAACCTGTCGTCACCGCCGTATACGACCACTGTTCCCATGATATCGGTCGAATGGGGATAGTGGTAGGGAGTAGGGCGCGTCAGTGTGTCATACCGCGATATCGAGCCGCAGAAAATATTATGTATATACGCGCCGCCCTGTGACGCGTTTTTAAAGCTGAGCTTTGAGGCAAATATGTTGTTATCAACTATGTGGGGCCCATGTGAGACCTCTATCCAGATGTCGGTCTCGTTATCGTAGTAGATGTTGCTGCTGAGTCTTGTGCCCTGCGCCTCCCAGTCAAGCCATGTGCCGAGCAGGCAGTCGTGTATAATGTTGTTGTGTATATATGTGTCTATCGCGGCATGAAGCTTTATACCGGCGATCTCGTAGCCAAAGAATTCATGCTTATTGCCGATGTTGTAGATGTGGTTGTTGTATATCTCGCTGAACGCGCCGCCCATATGCCCGACGACAGCATTCTGTCCGCAGTCATATATGGTGTTGTTTCTTATGATGTGCGAGCCGATCGTTTCCTTACTCCAGCCCATACGCTTGCCGGCGAATACTGTTTCAAGCTGAGTCTGGCAGCCCGGCTTTCTGTAATAGCGGGTGTAAAGGTTATGACCGGTGGATATTTCCTTGCCTATGCTTATCGCGCTGCATCGCGAATCATGCATTATGCAGCTCTCTATTATCCAGCCCTTGCTCCATCGAGCCGATACCATACCGATCTGCTCCGCGGTCGGCGGTGCCCAGCGCGTTGCGGCATGGGCAAGCTCAAAGCCGCGTACGGAAATATAGTTGATACCCGTTCTGTCAGGGCAGAAGCAGCTTTCGCGTACATTGATCTCAGTCAGCTCACTGTTAGGATCAAGTTCACCGAAGCTTGCGTATATTACGGTCGTATCGTCATTTACGATGGCCGTCCATGTCATATCGGTCAGAAGCTCCCTGCCGCTGACCTCGCTGAGTGCCTTGGAATTTATATACACCTGTCCTGTATGCAGAGGCTTTTCGAGCGGGCGCATCAGCCAGTCGCCGCCTATTATCTCGGAATACGGATTATAGCTTCCGAAAAGCCTGTTATCTATCTCAGCCTTCCATATGCCGTTATCCGACCTCTGCCAGCCCGTTATCTCCTCCGAGCCCTTTATGACGACCCTTTCGTTTTCTGCGGCCTCATATATTATCCTGCTGTGGTCTGTACGCGCGCCTGTCTGCGGCGCAACACACTCTCTGTAAATTCCCTCATGGACGATTATCCTGTCGCCCTCCTCGGCTATTTTTGCCGCGCGGGAGATAGTCCTGAACGGATGCTCCTTTGACCCGTCCGACTTGTCATTTCCCGATCCGGATATATGATATTCCATAATTGTAGATCCTCTCTTTTATTTAACAGAAATATGTTATCATATCCAATTGGACTTGTCAATAAAAACAAGCAATAAAAAACTTCAGCAGCCCAACGCGCTTTGACC
>CAMNAT010000070.1 GCA_946531785.1 uncultured Oscillospiraceae bacterium | reverse complement strand
GTCATTATCTCACTTTCGTCAGTTTCATTTATCGCTTTGCAATCAGGCTCTACCGCATACATTGAGCCTCTGACTATAAACGAAAATCTGGAGGTGGGCTCATTTACAGATGACGATATCCCCGATACCCCCTCCGGTACGATCGTAATGTGTGTACCGTCGTAATCATATACCATTCCGTAATAGTACACGCCCTTCGCCGCGTGCGTACCGCTTTGATTATCATTTGAAAAATTCATCCGCTGCTCAGACATATCAAATTTACACTCCACAGCAGATAAGTATCCGTCATTTGTCAACTCGTATGCTATAGCATCGCCTTTTTCGATTATGGTTTTTCCGTCTGTGCCGATAAACCTGTCGGTCA
Source organism: uncultured Oscillospiraceae bacterium (assembly GCA_946531785.1). Lineage (GTDB taxonomy): Bacteria > Bacillota > Clostridia > UBA1381 > UBA1381 > Ornithomonoglobus. Next base: position 7,930 of record CAMNAT010000070.1, on the reverse strand, counting down.
GCCCGCTGTCGGTATAATAGGTCTTATATTTTCCGTTCTGATACAGCACTACCTCATAGCCGGTATCTCCCTCAGGTGTGACCGCCTGATTGACCTTGTACACCAGCGCGCCCGGCGAGGAGCCCGTTACCTTAGGATCTATAGCGTTATTATCAACAATAACTATAGCCCCCGCAACTCCTGTTTCGGTCACATCATAAACATTGAGATCTGCAACCACCTGACTCTGGTTTTCACGAAAATACTCCCTGGTCTTAAGCGCGCATCGCTTGTCCTCCGGTATTCCCTCTCCTTGCGCAACGACAAATATCCTTGTGGTCGGCGCGGTCAGGAAATACGGATGAAAGGCATCGTTTTCTTTAATATACCATATCGTTCGCGCCACGCTGTCGGGGAAATTCAATTTTGTGAGACAGTCATCGGGTGCAGCATCATCCTTAAGCCTGCCCTTTGCTTCCTGAGTGTCTACCATAGCAAGCTCGCCTTTATCATTGAGTCTGTAACGCACAAGCTGCTGCCTTATAGCGAGAAGATCAAAGACATCAAACTGATTTTTTGTGGAATTATTCAGCTTTACCTTCTCTGCAACATCCAACTTATAAAACCTGCCGTCTTCGGAAAACAGCTTTACACCGACTTTCTCGCCGCTATCATCTATCCATGCTTTTATAACAAAACCATACTGAGTTTCACTCGATCGACTGATCTCGGCGGCCTGCACAAGACCATCATCTGACAGATGAAGCTCTATATCCTCATTCAAAACGACTCTGTCCTTATAATACTTTTCAAAATACTCTCCGAAATCTATGCTGACACCATCCACTGTGACAGCCTCTTCGGAGCGTGCATTGAGCTTGCCGGAAAGCATGCTGTTCGAAAGCTTTATATTGATAAGCTCGCCATTCTCGGACGCATATACCATAAGAAGATCGCCCTTTTTAAGATCCTTAAGCTCTATTTCCGCAACGCCGGAATAAATATGATATACTCCATCAAGATCATCAAGCCGCAGAGGCTCCACACCGTTTTTATCAACAATGATCTTATCATACACATTTACAGCCGCCGTAAACATGATGTAATAATTATTCACAGATACAACATCGTATTTTCCGTCATTATCGTTATCGGTGAATTCGGCATATCCATTTTTCATATCCACCAAATCAGATATGAGCAGCTTTTCTGCCGCCTTGCCGTTATAAATGATCGCAGACGTCGTATCAACGCTGAGATGCCTTGAGAGCCCCTTCTCATCATAATACTTTATACGCTGCGATGTTACCTCCTCTATATCCCGAAGCTTAACGCTGAATGTGGTATTTTTATACTCCTTAATATATAGAAGTCTTGAAATATCACCCTTTTCTGACTGTGCCCAGCCCTCGACACTTGTTCCGAGCTTATAGCTTCCGTTAAAGTATAGCTCCTCGTCATTGATACGGATCATACCTTCATTCACACCGGCATCAGCATTATAAAGAGATGTGTTTTCATCAGCGGTTATGATTCCCCGTACCTCGTACATATCAAAATATTCTTCAAACACAGTTTGTCCGTGTTTTATCGACTTATCGTACTCTTTTATAAGTATCTCGGCTCTTCCTACGTTCTCAAGCATTATGTAAAAGTCCCGCACGGTGAGCTTTTCGCCGGCTGTATCCTTTAAGCCTTTGGTAAGCTTCTGCGTGACGGCAACCGCAGCATATCCGCCCGGCCAGCCGCCCGCCTGCTCAGCCTCTATAGTCCTTCCTATGAACGCTACCGCCATTTTATATGCCTGATCGTATGTTATAGGCTCGTCCGGATAAAACATATCCCCATCGGACACCAAGCCATTGCTTACCGCATATGTGAGAGCACCTGCTATTTTATTATCATTCGATACATCACTGAATGACAAAACCCCTTTGGGGCGAAGCTCATCCCCTATAAACTGAGTTATTGTATATATAAACTCACCTCTTGTTACAAGCTCGTTGCCGCTTGTCTTTTCAGGCAGAATAAAGCCAAGATTTTCAAACAGCACTTTGTTGTCCGGCATCATATCCTCATTCTTCGCAAAAGCAGAAGCTGAGCATAGGCATATTGCAGCAGCTGCCGCCAATATTAAGAATCTAAGCTTTTTCATTAATATCTCCTTCTGTTATTTATCATATACCCGCGGCGCGGCAGAGGATCGCCGCTGCCTCCGCCCGCGTTATCAGGTTTAACGGTCGGAACATCCCGCTGTCACCATTTATTATTCCGGCTGATGAAAGCTTTGTGACTGCTGTTTTGGCATAATCACTTATTTCCGAATCATCATTAAACTCAGCCGAGCTGCCCTCCGGCAGGTCAAGTCGGTCTTCCAGACGATATAATATCACAGCTGCATCCTCGCGCGTAATGTATGCATACGGCATAAAACCACCGTCATTGCCGTTTATCAACCCGGCATTCGCGGCACTCTCTACCGCCGTGTAAAACCAGTCTGTATTTTTTACATCATCAAACATCCCGCTTGAGCTTTCGCTTATATTAAACAATTTTGTAACCATTTGTACATATTCTGCACGTATCACACTGTTATCAGGGCGGAAACTGTTATCATCATAACCGCTTACAACGCCTTCTGCCGCAAGCTTTTCTATATACTCTCTTCCCCAATGCCCTGAGATATCCGGAAAGGCAACTGTCTGCTTCTGCGGTTCATGTGCCGGCTCGGTCGCAGGCTTCTGTGTTTGCACGGGCTGAACAGCAACATCTCTGCCCGATGCCGGCAGAATTCCGCCCGATGTGGAGGATGAGCCGCCGCCTCCGCCGCCTCCACCACCACCGGATTTTGCCGCACTTGTGGTTTTTTTCGCGCTTTCTACCGCTTTATTAAAGGATTTCAGGACATCATTATATGTCTTATAACCGGATCTGTCGTCCATCATTGCTGTAAATATCTTATATCGGTTTGCTTCCGATATTTTTGAATATGCAGATCCAACACCTGTATCAATACCTATCTTATCTGCATTTTCCATCACTATATCCTTAAAATATGACCATGACGGAGCATTGTGCATACTTGTTATTATCAGCATTTCTGATTCTATAGCGCTGATTGTACCGCTTATAACCTCGCAAAGGCTGTCCACGCTATAGCTACCATGTCCCATATAGCAAGCCGCCGCGATATCATCAATGACTTCACCGATCAATGTATCTTCTGTATCAATGCCAAGCTTATCGCCCTTGCTCTTTAATATATCGCGAACCTCCGACTGAGATCCGGCATTGTTTATCTCATCCACCGCCGACAGCGTTTCGCTGTCCTCTGTGTTCACGAGCATAACCGAATACTTTTCATGCCCCTGTACACTGTCAATATATATATCGTATTTCCCGCTATCTGTATCAGACGGGGTCGGGACAGTAACGCTAAGTACACCTTCTTCCTCCGTTTTATGTAAATACATATATATCGGAAGATTCTCTCCGCTTATGTCCCCGCCGGAATGCTTTGCGATGCTGACAGTCACGATAGTATCCTGCTCCGCGCCTACGCTGCCGTAAACACTTATGGCTTGCTCCGAGCGATCAAAGCTCACATCAATGCCGTCGTTGGCAAAAACCTGCGATGAGATCAGCATACATGCTATTACTGACAAAACAACCTTATGCTTCATAATACAGCTATCTCCTTTTATCCCTTTACCGCACCTATCATCATTCCGTTCACAAAATACCTCTGCAGGAACGGATATACCAAAAGTATAGGAAGTGTTGCTACCATCATCACCGCATACTGCACAGTCTCTGACATGGTTTCGGAATCTCCTGAGCCGCCGCTGCCCATACCGGTAGCATTATTATTTATTAAAACTTCACGCAAAACGAGTTGTAACGGGTACAGCGACTTTTTCCTTACATATAGCATAGCCTCAAACCATGAATTCCACACTTCTACCGCATAATACAGCAGCACTACCATAAGTGTAGGGATCACGAGCGGGAGCATTATCATACACAGCATTCTTATACGCCCCGCTCCGTCTATAGCAGCAGCCTCCTCCAGCTCATCCGGCACAGCCGCAAATGCGTTACGTAATATGATAAGATTAAATGCATTTATTGCCGACGGCAATACAAGCGCACCCATAGTATCCTCCAGTCCAAGCGATCTTACATTAAGATATGTAGGTATCATTCCTCCGTTAAAGAACATTGTTATTACTATTATAACCATAAAAATCGGTGCAAGCATTGCGTTTTTCCGTGACACAACATATGCACCGAGGATCGTAAGCACCATTGCAAGGCTTACTCTCGATACCATAAGTATGGTCGTATTTATAAATCCTGATATAATATTTTTGTTGCGTAATACGATCTTATAAGCACCAAAGTCGAAGCCTTGCGGTTTATACAGAAATCCTGTATGTGACATAAGCTCAGCGGAATTGCTAACAGATGCCACTGCCACATAATATAGCGGATATATAGTGATAAACATCAGCGCGATCATAAAAATACAATTTATCACACGAAATATCCTTTCACTTTTTGATATTTTCATCATCTGCACCTCCTACCACAGTCCGCCTTCACCGGTCTTTTTGCTTATCATATTTGCTATAAAAAGCAGCATAAAGCTTAGCATTGAATTGAACAAGCCTACCGCCGTACTGTAACTGAATGCGCCGTCAAGCACACCCTTTCGATAAACATATGTAGATATAACATCCGCCGTTTCATATGTTATCGGGTTATATAGAAGTATTATTTTCTCGTAACCTATGTTAAGAAGGTTTCCTATCTGAAGTATAAGCATTACCACGATAGTCGGCATAATACCCGGCAGGGTCACATGCACTGTCTGCTTCCATCTGCCTGCGCCATCTATAGCGGCGGCTTCATATAGCTGCTGATCCACGCCGGTAAGTGCGGCATAGTATATTATTGAACTCCAGCCAACATCTGTCCATATGCCTGAAAGTACATATATAGGCACAAAAAACTTCGGATAATTCAAATATGAGATACGCTCCAACCCGAACATCGACAAAAAATCGTTTATTATCCCATTATCTGATGTAAATTTTACTATAAGCCCACATATCACAATCATTGATATGAAATGAGGCAGATATGCGACAAGCTGTACGCTTCGCTGAAATGCTTTATTCCTTATTTCATTAAGCAGCAGCGCAAGAATAATGGGCGCAGGAAATGCAAAAATAAGCATGGAGATACTTATCCATAAAGTATTACGCATAAGCTGCCAGAAATCCGGAAGAGTAAGAAATTCCTTAAAATGTTGAAGACCTACCCATGTGCTGCCCAACAAGCCTTTTGCAGGAGAATAATTCTGAAAAGCCATGATGAGTCCTGCCATTGGTTTATATTTGAACAGTATATAGTACAGTAGCACCGGCACAAAAAGCAGATATAATGACCAGTTTCTGTGCAAATCCCTAACAAGACGGGCTTTAAAGCCCGTCTTATCGTTTTTCGGTGTTCTTGTTTTTGTCTTCATGTTATTTGTAAGCTCCTTTCACCGAACAGTAATATCATGTTCAAAAGGTTATTATCTGTTATTATACCTTTTAACAGCAGCTGTATATATATCTATCGCCTCGTCGATACCCAGCTGCTTTATCTTGCTTATAAAGCTATCGTATTTATCAAGCGGCTCTATTCCCATTATAAACTTAAACAGCATTTCATCAGCAGTTGTCTGCACATTACTCATTATCGCGCTGAGTCTCTGGCTCTCTTCAGCTGTAAAGGATACCATAGGTATATTCCTCTTGGGTGCATCAGTTTGCGACCAGACATTAAGAGCGTCCTTCTGCTGATCAAGCTTATAGTACTGCTCTATATATCTGTAATCCTGAACAAACGGACCTGATGACGCCGCAAGAAAATGTTCACCCATAGCCTCTGACACGGTTTTATCATTCGGATTCAGGATCTTATCCGTATACTGCGGATATCCGTCAACAAGTGTATAGCTCTCTCCCTCCGTTCCGAAGTTCAGGAACATATGTCCCTCCTCTGAATATCCGTAATCAAGGAATCTCATCGCGAGCTCAATGTTATCGCAAGCTGTGGTTATGAAAGCATTATTATTCACATTATAAAGCTGCTCCTTGCCGCCGAACTCGGATCTGTCGCCCTTGTGAAGCACCGGATTCGGAGCCGCTACCAGCTCAAAAGACGGATCCTTTTGCGCCATCGCATTCATGTATTTGCCAATCCCGCTGCCTGCCCACATACATGATGCACCTGTCTGTGAGTTCAGAATGTTAGCATCAAGATCAGCAACCTTCACTATGTTCTTGTCTATAAGACCTTCCTTGTACCAGGTATTAAATGTTGATATTGCTTCCTTCATTTCCGGCTCGAGATAACCATACTTTACCTCTCCGTCCTTCATATAGAAGTCTGCCTTTGTCCCGTATGCTCCCATAAATATAGACGAATACCTTTCCCAGTAGCCAAGATCATAGCTCAGAGGAGCCGTGGCACCCTGATCCTTGAACGCTTTAAGCGCCGTGTGCCATTCATCTATTGTTTCAGGAACGGCAAGTCCGGCCTTATCCAGCATATCCTTTCTTACAGTCAGTCCGCTTGATGACGCCAGCTTTTCGTCACCCCTGATGAATGGGAAGGAATAGTATTTTCCGTCATCACTCCGAACCATTTTATCTATATCCGGATGCTCTTTTAAATACTTGGTAAAATTGGGGGCGTACTCCTCCATATAGTCATTAAGAGGGACAATTATCCCGTCATCCGCATACTTACTTATGCCTCCGGGTACATTATAGAGGTTTGTTATCATGATATCCGGCAGATCGCCCGATGCCACAAGCACGCTCAGTGCTTCCTCCGACCCGTTCATCGGCTGTATGAATCTGATATTCGCTCCGGTGTTTTTCTGCCAGTTGATACCCAGAGGGATCTCAGAAAGATTATTCACTGAAAGACTGGATGACCACACAGTAAGCGTATCATTACACTGCATAGGATATACCCCTCCGTCAGGATATATGATCTCTGCTGATTTTGTTTTTACTTTTCCGGCACCGCAGCCCGAAACAGCCGCCGCTACGCAAGCAGCAGCACATAAGTATGCCGTTAGCTTCTTTTTTTTCATAAAATCATCTCCTGATGTAATTTTAAATATATTTTATCATATAATATACACGACCTTCAAGTGAACATTTTGGAAATTCAGGTGAATAAATCATACATATGACCCGCAAAACGATCACAACTGTATCAGTGCGTTTTTCTGTACTGTGTGGGTGTGATCCCTTCTCTCTCCTTAAAGATCTTAAGAAATGTACGCGGATTGTCAAAGCCGACCTGCGCAGCGACATCGTTTACCTTTATAGCCCTGTCGCTCAGCAGCAGCTTTTTTGCCTTTTCTATTCTCATCTCATTAATATAGCTGCCGAGCTTTACACCGCTGTACTGCTTAAATATCCTTGATATATAAAAGGCGTTCATTCCCAAAGCTACTCCGATCTTGGATACATCCATGTCATGCTCGCTGAAATGCTCATCAACATATTCTCGAGCTTTGATATAAATGTCATTCGCCTCCTTATTATCCTTATCCGCTTTGCGTCCCGCTATTTCAACAGCCTTGTACAGCAGCTTTTTTATATCCTGTATGCTTTGATTCCGCGGGATAGAGCCTACGATCTCAGTAAGCGCTGCCGTATCCTCTGACAAATTTTGTCCGGCAATAACTATAAGATTATTCAGGATGTTATATTCCAGACCCACATAATATATTTTGCCCATGCGTTTCCCGTCATCAGCTGCAAACAGCTCATCTACAATATGCTTTGCCTGTTCGATATTTCCCGACCTGACATTCATCATCATCTCATTTTCCTTCGGTATTATAGAACTATAGACGCTGATTTCTGCAGTCTCG
>CAMNAT010000069.1 GCA_946531785.1 uncultured Oscillospiraceae bacterium | reverse complement strand
CGAAACTATTTCTCTTGAGATTTACCCCATATTACAGGGTATCCTTTTTCATTGGTATATCTATATTTCTTATGAGTTTTCATTGGTTTCATAACCGCTTCAAATAATTGTTTTATGGGTGTTATACCTGCTTTGAATTATATATTATCCCGACCTTTTGTTTGTTCAGAAAGTAAAATCAATATTGCTTTTTCCTGTTTTCAATACCGAAACATATCATTTTCAATACTGCGTATATTTTTTTGCTCAAAGCGGTGTTTTTTCAATACTGAAATGCCTTGTTTTCAATATTAAAATCAGATGATTTCAATATCACTCTCCAACAAATCCCCATGAGATGTTATTCTCAGCTTCTTGTTCTTCTGTTTTTTCAGCTTCTGATGAGTTTGTTCCACCGTTTAGCGCCTGAACTATGCGCTTTATGAGCTTTTCCTCCGATGCTTCCTTTGCGCCTTCTTCAAAATACCCATTGATAGCCGAAATAATCACATTAGAATATGACTTATGCTTTTTTCTGTCCATATTCTGCAAATGCTTCCATGCTCTCCGATGTTCCGGCTTATCAAGATTAAACCGTACATTGCAAAATCTAAGCTCTGACATAGATCATACCTTCTTTCTCAGCTGTAAATATGCAAGGTATTCAAAGCCCTTTGCAGCAGCACACAGATCAGTTATAATCGTTACTCGATCCGCATCATATTCTCCAAAGTTCTTGACTATACATCCACCGCCGCCAAGTATATACAGCTTCATTGTCTGCGGGTTATAGTCATGTTTCGCTAACGCATCAAATATATCCTGTACATATCCGACCGCTTCCTTATGAAGCAAGTCGATATACCGCTTGCTGATATCAACTGTGCCATGTCTCAGATAATCCTCTGCTACACTGTCATGCAATGTTGCAAACATATTATCCATCACAGCCTTTTTCATTCGCATAACACACTGATTAACGCCGAGCTTTTCAGTCCAGCACATACTCTCAATGGGTTTCTTGTCTTTAATGTACATGATATTTATTGTACCGTTGCCTATGTCTGCAAGGACATTTATACCCTTGAATTCAGATAAGCGTTCCACTATCGCCGGATAGCCCTGTGGATATATACTGCATCCGACAAGTGTTATATGAAACTCCTTATTCTTATATCTGAACCATAAATCCCTGTTTTTCATAAGGTACTCCCTGAATTTTTCACGCTGGCCACGAACCCAAGTAAGCGGCAATCCCGTTGCAAGATGCACTTTCGCTTCATATATTCCGGCTCGGTACATTTCCCGCGCCATAGCTATCATATTGAGCATATAGAAGTCCTCATCCACTGATTTATCTTCAATAAAGCTTTTGTGTCCATCACCAAACCGATAATATCTCCCGTTGTATATGAGAACGTTGTCCGTGAAGATCGGTTCGTTTTCATACACATCTACAGATGATCTTGTTATGCTCCCGCTCGATTTCACATTCCCGTATCCTAAGTCCGTACCTATTATCAGCACTCCGTTTTTTAATTCACGCATATTATCTTTTGCTCCTTCCTGTTTTTTAATGTTGTATCTTATGTTACATTCTGATGCATATCCATCACCTCTCCGGCTCGCTTTTCCGCTTTGCTCTACGCTCAGCATCCAAGGAATCTGCATACCCTTTTGCAAAATCAGCTATATTATTACGCAGATCCTCCATGTGTGATGTCTCACGATCAAGCCAGTCGTTATAGCCGCTCTCAAGAACATTATCCAGCTTTGTCAATGCCCGAAGCTCTCTGTCCGACAGATATTTCGGTTCTTCAAAAGTCATCAGAATATCCTCCTGAATAATGAGCCGATAAGCGTTGTTCATTATCTCGTCCGGCTGCATTTTACGAAGCATTCCCTTATACTCCTGCTGTTCCTTTGCTGCCTTGTTATACAGCATATCCTCAAGTCTTTCTCTCATAGTCATAAACTACTCACTCCATTCATCTTTTGATACTTTTTGTATGCTGTCGCGTATATCCATACCGTCTATTTCATTGCCTATACACACCCAACCGGGATGCTTTTGCCGCGCAAAAAGCTCTATTCTCGGCACATCACATATGAGCTCCACTATGCGCTCACGCACAACATCCGGCTTCTTGCTATGCTCCTCTACAGGCAGATCAATAACACTATGAACTGACTTAGATATACGCTTTGGACTTCCTTTTGTTGCAATCAGACATATTTCGGGATTCGCTCTTGTCCAGAAGCCCAATCCCCAAAACAATTTTGAGGTTTGTTTCTTACATCGCTTTATCCAGCAAAAGCCTACTGTTTTGTATTGAAATCCCCATCGTTTTATTGTTTCAAGTCCTTCAAGCAGACACGGAAATGTAACCCATAGAAACAAGATGCAGTCCTTATCTGCAAGCTCTGATATTGGCAATGCATATATATCCTCTTTTTTTATTGTAGGATAGTGATGCTCTGCGCTTCTGGCACACCCCTTTTTAGAATACACATTATACGCTCACGGTGGATCCGCATATATTATTTTGAACTTCATTTCACAACACCGCCTTTCTCAACTGTTTTTTTGCATAGAAAAAAGCCTGCCATCAGTTTTGACAGGCTATATTCTGATTCCTTCATTATCCGTTACGGAAAACCTTGTTGTTGGCTATCAGCTCATCAAAGGTAACAGGCTGATAGTTGTTGACCTCAACACCGGCATTTAACGCATTATCCATTGTCCTTAACAGAGGCCAATAGTTATCGGCCTTGTTGTTATGGATATGTCCGTATATGAGGTAAGCACCTTCAAAGCACATCATGGGATAGTGGCATAGCGTGACCTTGTTTCTGCCGTTTGCAAATACCATTATCCGCTCAACGCTCTCAAAGTATTTATCAAGCTTGACTTTATTCATCCAGCTCTTATCATGGTTGCCTATGATAAGATATTTCTTGCCTTTAAGCTTATCAAGATATGTTTCCGGCGGTTGCTCGGCTCTGAACATCAGATCACCGACTATATATACCTTATCGGAATTTGTAACTCTTGCGTTCCATGCGGCTATAAGCGCATCATCCATCGCTTTGACATCAGCAAACGGACGATTACAGAACCGTATTATATTTGCATGACCGAAATGCAGATCGCTTGTATAATATATCATTTGTATCACTCCCCTTATGTTTGATTAAGCCAAGTATATCATAACTGTTGATACAATGCAAATACACTACCGTTCCATTCCTCTGTTTTTATCCCTGCCCATGTCCTCCGGCTCACTCAGGTCAACGCCTTCGTGCTCACGCTTATCCATATTGAGCAGCGCATCAAGTGCTGCCAGTCTCTGCAGCTTTTCTTCAAGCTCTGCCTCCTGCGGAAACTCCTTTTTACATTCCACCTTTGCGTTCTCATACTGCTTTTTCGTTTCATCAAGCTTTGTTTCGCACTGAGATTTTATTGTCGGAATGTTTGCAATAGCATTATCTATACGCTGTATATTACCAAACACATCTGTACCCAAGCTCAATGTATATGACCGCGACGCCTGCAAGGTCATCTTATGCTCCTGATGGAATGTGTCTATCGACAGTATCATTGTAAAGCCGCGATACTCACCTATCACCACCGGATCAGGTGAAGTCATTGCCTTGCATCGTTCTATGAGCATCTTTCCGGCAGGCTCCTTCTCGGTGTATTCAGTCCCGTCTATTGTCATAGGGTTAAAGCCTTCCTCCGGCTTCGGATGCTGTTCTGCAACAACAATATCCTTTTCGGCTCCGGCGATCAGCTCTGTAAGCCTTGTTATCTCCTGCGGATAGAACTTTATGACCTTATCCTCAAGCTCATATTTCTGACTCATAAAGTTTGACTTTACAAGCTTCAGCTTTGCCACCTGAGTGTCCAGATCCATCTTTTCCTTGATGTGCGGATTACCTGTTGCAAGCGCTTTGATCTCTGCATATGATAATGCGGTTTCATCAATATCCTCTGCACTTCTGACAGGTGATTTTGATGTCATTACCTGTGCTATGAATTTCTGCTTGTTCTCTACGAGCTGGAACATATACGCGTCAAAGGTGTCCTTTGTTACATAACGGTATATATGCACCTTGTCATTCTCGTTACCCTGCCGTATGATACGACCGCTGCGCTGCTCCAGATCCGACGGTCGCCACGGGCAATCAAGGTCATGCAAGGCTATGAGCCGTGTCTGAACATTCGTTCCGGCACCCATCTTCTGAGTAGAGCCGAGCAAGATACGAGCATCACCTTTGCGGACTTTAGAAAACAGCTCCTTTTTCTTCACATCGGTATCCGCGTCATGTATGAAGGCTATATCACTCTCCGGAACACCTTTCGCGATCAGCTTTGCCTTTATGTCTGTATATACACTGAACTCATCCTCTCCCTTTGGCGTGGACAGATCACAGAATACAAGCTGTGCGCTGCGGTTAGCTGCCGTCCGTTCCCATATCTCATAGACATTGTTCATGCAGGCATTGACCTTTGTTTCTTCTTCATCGGCGAGCATGGGATTTATCATACGCTGATCGAGCGCGAGCTTTCTTCCGTCATTGGTTATCTTCAGCATATTATCCACCGACGGATCAACCGCTCTGTTCCTTACCTTCTCCGCTCTGTCGGATAAGTCTGATACCATTTCCTTTTGTATCTCGGTAGGCTGTACAGCTACATTATGATACTCTGCTTCGGGGACAGGTAATTTGAGCATATCCGCTGTCTGAATATCCGCTACCTCCTTGAACATCGTCATAAGCTCCGGAAGATTAAAGAATTTTGCAAAGCGTGTTTTCGCTCTGTATCCGCTGCCCTCCGGTGCAAGCTCTATCGCCGTTACTGTTTCGCCAAATGTGGATGCCCATGCGTCAAAGTGCTGCAGCTCATTCCTTGCGAGCGTATCATACTGCAAATATCTCTGTACTGTGTACATTTCAACCATACTGTTTGATATAGGCGTACCCGTTGCCATGATACAGCCCTTACCGCCTGTTATCTCATCAAGGTAGCGGCATTTCATAAACATATCAGATGACTTCTGTGCTTCGGTCTGTGCTATACCTCCGACATTGCGCATTTTTGTATAGAGGAAAAGGTTTTTGTAGTAATGACTCTCGTCCACAAACAGCCTGTCAACACCCAATTCCTCAAAGGTCACGACATCGTCCTTACGAGCAGTATCATTGAGCTTTTTCAGCTTTGTTTCTATACCGCGTTTAGTCTTTTCAAGCTGCTTTATGGTGAACCTTTCATCACGATTCGCCTTCGCTTCGATAATGCCATCCATTATCTCATCACGCTGATTTTCAAGCATCTTTATCTGCCGTTCTATTGACATTGGTATCTTCTCGAACTGGCTATGACCTATTATGATAGCATCATAGTCACCGGTTGCGATCCTGCCGCAGAATTTTTTACGGTTCTTTGTTTCAAAATCCTTTTTCGTAGCAACAAGAATATTAGCTGCCGGATATAGCTGTAAGAACTCTGCTGCCCACTGCTCTGTAAGATGGTTCGGAACAACAAAAAGGGACTTGTTGCAAAGTCCCAAGCGTTTCATTTCCATTGCTGCGGCTGCCATAGTCCATGTCTTGCCCGCGCCTACTACATGACCTAAAAGAGAATTGCCGCCGTACATGATACGCGCAACAGCATTCTTCTGATGCTGCCGGAGCTGTATTTCGGGATTCATACCCGAAAACTGTATATGACTTCCGTCATACTCACGCGGACGCACTGAGTTGAATCTCTCGTTATACAGCTTAGTAAGAGCCATGCGCCTGTCAGGATCGCTCCAGATCCAGTTATCAAAAGCATTCTTTATGAGGTCCTGCTTCTGCTGTGCTATGGTGGTCTCCTTTTGATTTAATACTGCAACACGGTTGCCTTTTTCATTTTCTACATAATCAAATATGCGTACATCCTTGAGATTGAGGCTGTCCTCTATTATGCTGTATGCGTTTGCCCGTTTTGTGCCGTATGTGCTGTTTGCCATGACATTCATTTTGTCATAGTTCTTTCCCGTCACAGCCCATGTTCCGGTGATCTTTGAATACTTTATATCAATATTCCGGCTCGCAAAGTATGATGGCTTTAACAGCTCAGACACAAACTCTTTAATATACTCCGGCGGTATCCATGTAGTACCGAGCCTTACCGTTATCTCGCTTGCCGTTAAGTCCTTTGGCTGTACTGCTGTAAGAGCCTCAACATTTACTGTGTAGTCCTCCGGATACAGCTCCGCGCTCCGCTGTGCCCATGACAGCTTTTCTCTGACATTACCGGATAAGTATTCATCAGCCGGAAGATACTTTTCCTGATAGCTTACACCGCTTGAATATAGAGGGTTGAGGAATACAACACCCTTTAAGTCCTCAAACAGCTCCTGTTCTGTCATGCCTGTAAGCTCTGACATATACTCCATATCAACACGGGCTTTCTCGCCTATGGAAACGGCAAGAGCTTCCGATGCTGTATCTACATGAGTTATCTCTGTCCTTGCGCCGATAGTACGCTTTGTGAACATATCGGCTTTACGCTCCAGCTCTCCGTTTTCGTTGATGATCTCAAGCGAGCATAAGAGAAAATATGAGCTGTCGTTTGAGAATGCCATATTATTACCGCGAGAATTGATAAGACCGTATTTTGCGGTATATTCATCATACAGCTTATTGAGCTTATCCTGCTGTGCCTTTATTTCATGCTCCGGATAGTCATCAGACTGGTATTCTATGAGCTCACGAACACAGTCACGGATCTCTATCAAGCCCTTGATACGGTTCTGCGCGGTCAGCGATACATCCACCTTATTCATGCGGCTGTTCTCGCGGAAATATATATCACCATCCACAACAGTATATGAAAAATTTCTGACACTCGGATCGGCGGGAATGGATAAGTCCTCATCATTAGATACATCCTCTATATCATACTTCGTTATCTGTGCATGGATATTCTGAATAGCATCATGTAGCTGCTCGCCCAAATCAGCACCGTCATAAGCCTTGCAGTTGAGCTGCGGTCCGAACGGTCCGCTCTCCTCCACCATTTCACCAAGTATCATATCAGGATTTGATACAAAGTATGAGTTCATTGTGTGTCCCTGCTCGTCTGTATCAAGATGTACCCATTCAGGCTCAATATCGGTCATTCTGTCACGCTTCTGCAAGAACAGAATATCCGATGTTACCTCTGTCCCTGCATTAGCCTTGAAGGTATTATCCGGCAAGCGTATCGCGCCGATCAGCTCTGCCCGCTGTGCTATGTATTTGCGAACATTTGAATTGCTCTTGTCCATTGTTCCGCTTGATGTGACGAAGGCTATAACGCCGCCCGGTCTGACCTTATCTATGGTCTTTGCAAAGAAATAGTCATGTATGAGGAAGTTGTGCTTATCATATCGCTTATCCATGACCTTGAACTGTCCGAACGGAACATTGCCGACAGCTGCATCAAAGAAGCTGTCCGGCAGGGCGCTGTCCTCATAGCCCTGTATCGCAACAGAATTGTTCTGATAAAGCTGCTGTGCTATCCTACCGGATATGCTGTCTATCTCTATGCCGTACATCTTGCACTCGCTGAGGCTGTCAGGCAGCATACCCTCAAAGTTGCCTATACCCATTGACGGATCGAGAATATTCGCCTGCTTGAGCCCCATACCCTCCAACGCATCATACATAGAGCGTATAACCACAGGCGGAGTATAGAACGCGGTAAGTGTGCTTTCTCTTGCGGACGCATACTCAGAATCAGATAACAAGTTTTTGAGCTGCGTGTATTCACTATGCCAATTATCCTTGCTTTCATCAAACGCATCGGCAAGACCGCCCCATCCCACATAGCGTGATAAGATCTCCTGCTCCTCCGGTGTGGCAAGCCTGTGTTCTGCTTCAAGTGTGTGCAGCAGCTCTATTGCCGCTACATTGTTACGGAACTTTTCTTTCGGACCAGCAACACCTAAATTGTCATCGGTAATATGGAAGTTATGCCGCTCGCCGGTTATTTCGGGATAGATAACGGTATTCGATACCGGCTTTGGTCTTTGCTGCTGCGGCATGGGTATTGCTTCAGTCTGCTGCTCAGTTTCTCTTTCACGAGCTGTTTCATGCTCGGTTTCCTGTCCCTGTTCTGTAACAAGTCCGCGCACAGTATCAAGACTCTCGTTACGGAATATCGGAAAGCCTGCGCTCTGCTCAAAGGTAAGATCACGCAAGCTCGCATTATCGTTATTGATGTTCTCAACAACAAATTTACGCTCACCAATAATGATCTCTTTGCCTATGAGATCGTTATCATTATGCTGCTCC
>CAMNAT010000068.1 GCA_946531785.1 uncultured Oscillospiraceae bacterium | reverse complement strand
GGAGTAATAACGCCTGAAGCACCTAAGGGATATATAATAACGCCGTCGTCGGTTGAAGTAACAGTAGGCGCAATGGAAAAAGCACAGCTTACATTTACAATAGCATTTAATGATATGATAAAACCAAACTCAATGGATTTTCTCAGGTTTAATGGGGAATTCAACGGCGAAATGACAAGCCCGGCTGTATCGTGGGTGCTTGCCTATAAAGAGGTGGAGCAGGAAAATGTTACTCACTTTAAGAACAGTGGTGATCCTGCGGCATATGATGGCTCAAACATTACCGCTTCCGCTGATCCTCCTGAGATAACTAAAGGATCGAAAGAGGGTGCTGTAAGATTCAAACTGAAATTTAACGGAGATGACCGATGGTTCTACCCATATTTTAAGATAGATGATCCGACAATATTAAGAGATACCACAGGCTTGTGCTTCAGCGTATATGCCGACGAGGATATGGATAAGGTCAGCATGAATGTTTTTGTGTATCTTGAGGATGGCAGACAGTATTATCTTGGACACAGTAACGGCAAAGCAGTCAAAGCGGGCTGGAATCAAGTAGCTGTACCGTGGGACAAGCTTCAGCTTCAGTATAGTCCTTACGGGAATCTTGATTTCAGAGATTTTGACACCGATCTTATAACCAAGATCTCAGTGGGCTGCAATAGTCCTCGAGATATTGTTCCGCCGTATGAGATATACGGACTGGGATATTATACTGAGGTGCAGGATGCGGAGGATATCAAGGATATAGTTATTACCGGTGTGGAAAATGAAGAGACAATAGTCTGCCACAGCGATAGGGTGATCAAAATATCGTTGCCTGAAACAGAGCTCAAGGGCGTAAAGATACTTATAAATGATACACCTTATGAGAGATATTCACGGGAAGGAAATGAGATCACAATAGATCTGTCTTCATTTGAACGCGGCAGGTATTTTATACAGGCAGCGGCAGAAGAGCCATCCGGCTTTATGATCAGAGAGGATGTGAGGATCAACATTGAGTAAGATTATCAAATGCTTAACCCTGATGCTTGCGACATTTTGCGTATATACAGGCATATTGACGGTGTATGCGGAAAATGATGTGCAGATAACCTTGGATAGAGATGTGGAAAGCTCCTTTGTATACGGTACTGTTTCTGCCGAGGGTGTGGGTGCCGATGAGCTGATAGAGCTTAAGGTGCAAAATGCGCAGGGCGAGATCATATATATGGATCAGCTTTATACCGACAGTAGCGGAAAAGCAGCTTTTAAATACTACCACCTTACATCCGGTGGAACAATAACTGTATATGCGCGCTGTGGTGATTCTGTGGGCGAACTGTCATTCGAGCATGTGAGCAAGATGGACATAGATGCAATATTTGAAGCAATAAAGGATTCGAGGGCCTCAAAGAGTGTTGAAAAGCTTCGTGACATATTCGAGGAAAACAGTGCCGTGCTTGGATTAGATATGGAGATATATAACCGAGTTTCTGATAAGGATGCAGTATATAAATTCATAATCGGAGACACTGATACGGAGATGAATGCGGTATCGGATGCTATAAATGAATTCTATGCCGGTGTATCTGCTGTCGCAATAAAGGAAAAGACGATATCAGTAAAAGCTCTTTCCGATAAAAAGTATTATTCTGAGCTTTTTCAAAAGGAAGCTTTGATACCTAAAAAAAACAATGGAACAAGCGTTCTTGACACTCTTGGCGAGAAGGCTCAGACCGGTGTGTTTTCCCGTGCTGATTCCTATGCTTACAGCAAAAAAAGCGAGTTTGGCAGCGTGCTGTGTCTTTATACACTTACTGAAGCACTTCGCCTTGGGGAATGGCAGGATGTTTATGACCTGCTTGCAGCATATGACAGCAGCGGTTACATTAATATATCCTTTGACGATTATAGTCGTCTTTCGAATAAAGCAAATGCGGCAAAAGCAATGATAGGAAAGAGCTATAGTGATTACGCTGACATTGTTCGGGCGTTTAAAGCAGCTGTTGCTGAGGAGCAGTCAAAGGAAAACAAGTCGTCTCAGAGCGTAGGCAGCGGCGGCGGAGGCGGAGGCGGCGGTTCGTCGATCACTATGCCGACTGTTGTAAATACTCCGGAGCCTGTAAAAGAGCTTGAGCCGGCAGATGCAGCTTCACAGATAAAAAGCGGACGAGCTGTTTTCAGAGATATGGAAACTGAGGCGCAATGGGCAATAGAGGCTGTTGAATATCTGTATGGGATAGGCATAGTGGATGGCGTTGATGAGAACAGCTTTGAACCAAACCGACAAATAAAAAGATCAGAATACGCAAAGCTCATAGCGGCTGCAGCGAGGGATGTCTCCAGCGGCGCTGCAGTACATTTCTCTGACCTTAACGGCAGTGAGTGGTTTTATCCGTATGCTGTGAAGGCAAGTGAGCTTGGGCTGATGCTTGGTGATGATATGATGCGTTTTAATGGCGATGACTATATCACAAGAGAGGAAATGGCGGTCGTTGTTTCAAGACTTGCAGACAGACTAAAAATGACTCTTAAAACAAGCAGGACAGCTGATTTTGATGATCAGAGCGCTATCTCGGATTGGGCAGACGAAGCTGTAACATATCTCAGAAATGCAGGAATAGTAAATGGAAGAAATAAAAACTCATATGAACCTAAGGAGCCGGTAACACGAGCAGAGGCTTGTGCCGTGCTTTATAAGCTGTTAAACAAAGGATAATATGCATTTAACTGCTTTTGAAAGGAGTTAGTAATCATAATATGAACACATTTAAATTTGGCTTATTGATGCTTATTGCCACGGCGGTTCTGTATATTAATGCCGTAGCGGTCAATGCGGCTGCCAAGCAGCCGCAAAAGCCTGATGTGAGCGACAGACTTTCTGTTCATCTGGGGATTATAGATGAGGAAGCATCGCTATCAAAGGAAAGAATTACAAGAGCGGAATTTTGTGTTTTCATGGTGAACACATTGACTTGGAAATATCCGCAGACGAGTATATCCGCCACCAAACGGATTTATAGTGATATTCCGCAATACGATTGGTTTGCAGGATATGCACAGTATCTTTCGGAGTTGGGGATAATTAACGGCTATGACGACGGAACCTTCCGCCCGGATGATGATATAGAGCTTGCCCAGGGTTATAATATTGCATTAAAAGCATTGGGCTACAATGAGTATGCAGAACTCAGCGGAGGCTATCTGGATGGTGTGGCAAAAACTGTTCAGAGGCTCAATATGGATAAATCACTTTCAAAGTATCCGTTAAACACTTATATGTCAGGAGAAATTGCCGCGATATTGATTGATAATATGCTGGAAAGCAAAATGCTTCAGTATGCAGGCACTGACGGTAAGGGGGGAACCAGATTCACGGAGGAGGAGATATTCGTAACAGGAAAACTGGGACTATATGAATATAAGGGCATTGAAACGGGTGCGGATACATATTCCATCCTTGGCGGAAGACTAAAACGGGATGCTGTTGAGTTTGATGGTAGATTTTATGATAATATGGATCCGGCGGCTGAAAAGCTCATTGGCTGCAGCGTTAAGTATTATGTGGATAAGGACAGTGGAGCGGTCCATGCGATAGTGCCGCAGAATAAGAATAAAATATTGCTGCTCGACGATGATGAAGCATATGAGTATGCAGATGGAAAGATCAAATGCGATACGGACGGAAAAACATATAGTGTTAAGCTCAGCAATAATGCCGATATAGTATCGAACGGGGATGCAATAAGGGCATCGGATATGCATATACCGGAATATGGTATTTTGCGGCTTGTGGACAATGATGACGATGGCTCATATGATGTTGTTCTGATTACAGAATACACAACAGTGATTGTTGACACCATAGATACGGTGCAGAGAATAATATATGGAAAAAACTCCGACAGCAGCGGCAAAAGATATGAGATAAAGCTTGACGATTATCGGTACAGTAGACTTTTTGATGCTTCGGGAATTGAGTGCGAGCTAAACAGCTTAAAACCGGATGGCGTGATCACAGCGGTTATATCCGGTACAACATCTGTTGATCTTTATATGTCATATGAAACTGTAGCGGGAGTTATAACTAATGTAAACACAGATCCGGATAATAAAACAAAGGTCACAATTGACGGCACCGAGTATAAAGTAGTGTATGATGCGTATAGTCCTTATTGGTACGGTACTGCGGGCAGTCAATGCACCGTCAGTCTTGATTTTAACCACAATGCTGCATGGATAAGGCCGGCAAAGGACGATGCATGGAGATTTGGATATATATTTAAAGCATCATACAGCGATGACGGTGATAGTATCGTGATAAGATTTTTATCTCAGGATGGAGAGGAGCTTCGTGCGGAGATAGACAGCAAATGCAAGCTTGATGGTGCTGTTATAGGAAATAACACCGACTTCGCGTTATCTGAATTAAATAACAGAGGTCTTATGCGCTATAGAATATCCTCGTCAGGCAAGCTTGTAGCAATAGATTTGCCTGCAGATCAGCCGATGGATGATACATCCCGCTCCGGGGATGATAACAATAACAGGCTTTTAAGACGAGCGTATGATTTCTTTCAATACAAAGGCGGAATCAATATTTTTAAACGTATAAACTCTTCAAATACGATAATCAAAGGTGAGATATCGCCTTCGGATGATGCGGTGATATTCAGTGTGCCGAGGGATCAGTCTGATTTTTCAACATCTGACTGCAAGGTGATAAAACGCAATGCGTTATATACGGATGAGCAGTGCTATGTTGAGTCGTTCAATACAGAGCCCGATATGCTGTTGGCACAGGCTTTGGTAGTATATGAAGACGGTACCACCATTAATAATAATGCAAAAATCTTTATCATAGATAAAATAACTGAAACTCTTTATGATGATGAAGAAACTTACCAGTTGGAGGGCTATCTCGGTGGCAACCATGTGGCATATAAGCTTAAATCAAAGGAGCTTGCATATGTATCGGGTAATATGCTGCAAATCGGAGATATAATAAGGATAAACAGGTTAGACGATGTGATATCGGCAGTAGAAGCGATATATACATCGTCCGGGATGGGAATATTGAATTCGCGGAGCAAGTATGAAAAGCCCGGAGGCTTTGACTCGGGCTTCAGAGCGCTTATCGGCAATGTCAAAAATAATGCTGATGGAATGTTTGTTCTGCAATACAATCCGGAAAATCCGCAGACGGAGTTATATACGGCATCAAGATTCAGGATATATGTTGTTGATCCGGAGGCAAAGACAAAGGTGTCGCGTGTAACAGCGGGCGACATACCGCATCCTGTATCAGGTAAAGCATCAGATGAAACGGTTATTGTTACCACATCATCAACAACACCAATGGATTTGGTTATATATAAATAATTTGGGCTTTGAAAAGCAGCTAAGTGTTTTTCTTGTATCCTGTATAAAACAGACTGGAGATCGATCTAATGTATAAAATGATAATTGTTGATGATGAATATTTTACCTGTGAAGGACTAAAGATATTACTGGATTGGGAGTCGTATAATATAAGCATTGTTGGTACAGCTCAAAATGGAGAAGAAGGCTTAAAGCTGGCAAAGACAGTAAGTCCTGATATCATAATAACCGATATCAGAATGAAAAGTATGGACGGGCTTGATATGATAAAACATCTACGCAAAGATGGATTTGCTGGCGAGGTGATCATTATAAGCGGTTTCAAGGTGTTTGAATATGCACAGGATGCGATAAGCAACGGTGTGCGATCCTATCTTTTAAAGCCCCTTACCCGTGGAAAAATGATAAACGCTGTAGAGTCCGTGCTGGAAGCGCTTGATGAAAAGAAAGCGGAGGATAGAAGTGAGACGATCAGCTTGGATACATGGTCAAGGATAAAGCATTATGTTGATGAGAATTTTATGCGAGGTATCACTCTTAACAGTGTAGCGGAAACCATGCATTTGAATGGTTCATATGCAAGTCGCATTTTTAAAAAGAAAACCGGAAAGAATTTTACCGACTATGTAACCATGAAAAGAATGGAGTATGCTTGCAATTTGCTTGCTAACACTGAAATGAGCGTAAATGAGATAATTGACTACCTTTCGTATAAGGATCCGAGACATTTCAGAGAATTGTTTAAAAAACATACCGGCTATTCTCCTTCTGAATACAGGAATGCTATGCGACGAAAAGAGTAGTCATCAATAGATATGTGTATATCTATGCGTTAAAAATTGTGTGATTTTCACAAAAAGTAATAAATACCTACCATAAAAGTCATTTCAGACATCTATACAAATTTTTTGTTTCGAAGTAAAATTATAATAGAAATATTATAAAAGTAAATCTCAATTAATACTTTGGGACAATACTGCGGGACGATCATATCCTGTGGTAAAAAAGAGAGGAGGAGTTACAAAAATGAAAAGATTTGCGGTGATTGCCGCATCTGCTGCGGTTTTGTCAGTAGGCATTACCGCACTGGCGGACACACCCTCGGTGGAATATACCGGCTGGGACAATAACAAAGCAGCTGCAACAGGAGCCGGAGAATACTCGACGGTGCTTATAAAAGACAGCATAGACAATATAGTCTATGTGAATCAGGCGGAGAGTTCATTTGATGGCTCGGTCAATTTCCTGCTGAAAGCAAACCCTGTTTGCGGTAATTATACCGTTAGGTTCGGCAATAAAAACGGAGGCAGCACAAGCACAGCTTTTAGTGTGGGAGTTGCTGCAGCCAAAGATTCGGATATGCCGATGATGCGGTTGTCATCTATGGAAAAGGACGGCAAAAATTCTGCCGGATTCTATACTATTGTTAGGGGAACGGACTATAGCAAGTTTAAATCATTAAAAGTAGGCTACAATAACGGCAGTGAGACTATTTATGGCGGATTTGATCTCAAGGATGGAAACGATACAGTGTTTTCGGAAGAAAGTGATCTGATTCTTATATTTGAGCTTGACGAGATTGAAGATAATGAACTTGATTCTGTGTCTGTATTTCTGAGTAATGATACTGTCGGTTCAGGGAATGCTTATAAAGGAGGTAGTTCACAATGATGAAATATGAGATCCCTTCTATAAGTGTGTATTCATTCATGACAGAATGCATTGCAACGGTCAATTCAGGCGTCGCACAAGCATATGTAGATGAGGTACAGACAATAATAGGCAAAATGACATCGGAGCAGTATAAGGCAAGGTCAGAGAGCCTGAAGAGTATAATTAAGTTCAATGAGTGAACATGATCAAAAAGCAGATAAGCAGTTACGACTTGTTTTTTAAGAAAGATAGGAGTGAAACAATGAAAAAAGCAGTAATACTATTGGCTATGTCTATAGTAATAACGGTAGGTACAGTTGCGTTTGCAGATTATACAACTGCTGTGGGCAATGATAAGAATGTCACCGTCGAATGGGATAATGGAGCGACTTATTCAACAGTGCTGATAACAAAAAATGATGAAAGCAAAAGTGTTGCATATTTAAATCAGTTTACTGATGCATTTTCTTCTTCGATTGATTTTATGCTTAAGGACGATGCCACAGATGGTGAGTATACCATAAAAATGGGTAATGCATCAGGTGCAGTAAAAACAATTGCTTTTACGCTTACAAGTACAACGGACACTCCAACAGAGGAAGTAGAAATGACCAAGCTCGGCAGCGAGGTTTCCGGTGTGGGTTACCAAAACTATGCATTTGCGGTGCCGGCAGTAAAGCTCGGTCAGTATAATGCTATAAAGATAGTTATTAGTGAGGGCGACAAAACAAAGACCGGCGGATTTAAGCTGAGTGATGTACTGGAAACACAGATAAATGCTGAGGCTGAGGTGAATTTCGGCTTACAGATTAATAATGTCCCGGATAGTGTAACAATAGAAGAAGTTTCTTTGGCTGTTTATAAAGAGGATAGCGAGGATAAGCTTTGGGCAGAATCGGAGGGTGAATAAAATGAAAAAATATATAACTCCTCAAATAAAGACAGTAATGTTCAGCGATGAGTCTGTTATGACGGCTGCCGTATCTATGAATGTGTTTGAAACATGGCAAAATGATTTAAACAACGGTAGTTCATTAAGAACAAGCACAGTAGAATTTCAGGATGCTTTGAAGCTGGTGTTTTAAAAGAGATACGCTAAGTCACGATGCTAGATCTATAGTATAGGTCAGATTTGTGCTATTGGCTTATAAAAGTCTCCTCAATTGAATTAATCTGTATATGTTCGTTAAACGGGCATATACAGATTAAACTGTATCATGTGACGAATAAAGAGTAAATAAACAACAAATGTGATAATATAATTAGGGGGCAATGATGATGGAACTAAATAAATATAGACCGCTTCCGTTCTGGAGTTGGAACGAAAAGCTTGATACAGAGGAAACGGCAGAGCAGGTGAAGCTTATGCACAAGAAGGGCATAGGCGGTTTTTTTATGCACGCGCGCGGCGGGTTGCAAACAGAGTATATGGGTGAAGAATGGT
>CAMNAT010000067.1 GCA_946531785.1 uncultured Oscillospiraceae bacterium | reverse complement strand
GCCGTATTTCCTTTTCAAAGGTTTTTTCCTTGTATTCAAACTGAAGCTGTCTCATATACATCACCATCCGATCATAAAAAGGTATATTATGCTGATGCAAGCTGTCTGAATTATATATATATTTTTATGATAGCACATTTCTTTTTTAAAGTCAACCGCTGAATGCGTATAAATTTAGCATAAAGCAGTTTTTTTCGGACAAAAAAACGGCGGGAAAGTCCGCCGTTTACTGTTATGTGTAATACTTGTAAAACGCTTCTTTTATTGCGTCGTATGCCAGCTTCGGTCTGCGGTATTCATCCACAATTCCCTTGTTGTTCCGGCATCGTGCGCGGCTTGCGAACCACCCGCCCTCGGGGGTAACGCGGCAGTCGGCAAGCTGCCAGATGAATACGCCCGAGATCCTCTCGTCTGTCATATATACATCAAGACTGTCAGAGATCAGCTGCGCCTGGTATTCCTCGCTCCATTTGCACATGCTCTTGTCGCGGAAGCCGTATATGGCAGCCGCGCCCAGCTCGCTCACGATTATTGGTTTATTGTCCCCGCCGCTCTCTCTTATCCAGTCGATCTCGCGGTCGCTGCGCTCCTTGATGTCATCATCCTCATACCATTTTGTGTACATGTTGAAGGATACGATGTCGGGCAGGTCAAGGCATATATCCGTAAAATGCCGGCAGGTCGCGGAGGTCGCGGGACGGGTCTTGTCCATGCTGCGTATCTGGTCATACTGCTTTTTATACATCCTCCTGCCGTCCTCAGTCTCGGACGCGCACTCGTTTAAGATGCCCCATATAACGATAGATGGATGGTTATAGTGGTTCTCTATCATTTCCCTTATGCAGTCCTCACACTGCCTCTCAAAATTCGGATTCTGCATCTGCTCTAAACCGAAGCCGCGCGCGTGGTTTTCCTCCCACACGAGCATACCGCGCTCATCGCAGAGATCGAGAAAGCGTTCATCGTTGGGGTAGTGGCAGGTGCGCACAGCGTTCGCGTTCATGTCCTGCATGAGATCCATATCCTGCACCATGTGCTGCAGCGTTACGGCGCAGCCGTCTGTTGCATAGTCCTCGTGGCGGTTAAAGCCCTTCATGCGTACCGGCTCACCGTTGAGATATATTTTCGTGTCCCTTATCCCGATCGTGCGGAAGCCCACGCGTTCAATGAGATCATCTGTTTCAATACCGTTAACGGACAGCATTGCATTTAAATAGTACAGATTCGGCGCTTTATCAGACCATGCTAGAGCATCCTCAAAGACCTCGTCAAAGCTTATGACAGCCTCGGAGCTTGCGTCTATGCACACATCCCTTTCAAAGCTTTTTCCGGTAAGCCCGAGCTTTATCGTTACGGTCTGAGCTGAGTCCGAAAGATTTCCGGCGCAGACCTTTATCCCGGCACACCATACGCCGTCCTTCAAATACGGCGTAAAGCGGATGCTTTTTATCCATGTATCGGGTATCTCCTCGACCGATACCGGGCGCGTTATCCCGCCGTAGGTGTAGTAGTCATTCGGCGTGTGCAGCGCGCTGTGCTCGCCGAAGGTGTTATCCACCTCGACCATAAGCTCGTGCTCACCGGCTTTTACATTCTTCACTATTGCAGAGAAAGGTGTGAACGCGTTATAGTGATGCGCTATCCTTTCACCGTCAAAATACACCTCCGCGGTGTGGCTCACTCCCTTGAATTCGAGCCGGATATTCCCGTCGTTTTTAAGATAAAGCTTTCTGATGTATGTGCCCTTGCCGCGGTGGGAGAGAAGCTGCGGATGCTGCTCCCAGACAGAGGGGACGGGTAATTTAAAACTACCGATGTTGCCGATCTTTACATCCCAAAGTCCGTCAAGCTCACGGATCGGTCTTATCCTGTGTGTGTCAAATAAGCGTATCATTGTATGCTCCTTATTTATTATTTATATTGAATTTTTTCATATAGTTGTCGAGATAAGGGTAGCGCGTATTTAAGAAATCCCTGATCTGGTTGAGCATATAGCTCTTGCCGGGCTGCGACCAGCGGGCGCTGTTCTCGGCATAAAGCTCCTCACCGACCTCGTCCATGAAAACGGTGAACGCGGCGAGCACCGCATCCTCACTCATCTGGTTGTGTCTGACCTCGGTATATCTGTCATATATCTCCTGCGGGAAGTTGTCCTCCAGCTTTCTCCAAAGCACACTTTTTCGCATATTTTCGTCTGCCATGTCGGTATCATAGGGTATCGTCTTGGTTCCGGCCCAGAACAGTCCGTAGGTGGCATCCAGATCATAGGGACGGATATACCATATCTTTCCGTCATATGTCGCCATATTTATGTTCTTGCCCGTTCCGTCGGCATGTAGGATCAGCTGCGAGAATACATAGAAGTTGAGCAGACTGTTGAGATCGAGATACTCTCTGACATGCTCGCGGAACTCCTTGTTTGTGCTTGTTGCGACAAATTCTGTTACCCGGTCAAATTCCTCATCGCTCTCGTGTTCGTCTGGATATACAAGCTCCCAATAGTGATCTGTGGAATACTTTCTTTCAAACAGACCGGAGCCGAGCGCATAGTTTGCGAAATACATAAGATGGTTCGGGTTTTTATCATCCAGCCCGAACACCCAGCCTTTTTTTGGCTTATTCCATGTATATAATCCGAAGAATTTATTGTTTATATAGAGCCTTACCGGAAAGCCGTCTATAACTCCCGGTGTGCCGCCGGGCAGCGTGACATTTGGCAGTGTGCTGTAAAGTCTTGCCGAGACTATATTCCTTGCCGCGGTCGAATCTATCCAGTTAGCCTTGAGTACAAAGTTGTTTGCCTTGTCCCAGTCCTTGAAGGCTACCTTGTGCTTTTTTGAAAGTGCCTCATCCTTAAAGAGCTTTATTGAAAAATTCTTTTTTTCAAAATACAGCGCGTAGTTGCCTTGCCATTTTGCCGTCACATAGCTATCGAAGCTTTCGGTTTTGCTCTTATATTTCAGCTTGAGCGTCACCTTATTATCGTGCGAAATCCCTGTCATATCACCTGTGAGGTAAACATTGGGTATATCGCCGGCTCTTGCAGGTGTGTTTATGACCTCGTTATAGCTCAGCTCGACAGACTTCCGCACGGGCTTCATTGAGCCCTTTTCCCAGAGGAATATCCGGAGCTTATCGAATTCCGTGCCGCTGGTGTCGATCGTGTCCCCGATCGCTGACGAAACCATCTGCCCGTCTTTGTACAGTGCTATGAATTGATCGTGTTTTGTAGTATTTATCGAGTTGAAGATCCCATTCTCATAATAATTATCCGCGAATGCTGTGGTGCATGAAAGCGCCAGAAACAAGGATGAAAGCACCGTGCACAATAGCCTTTTCATGTTCATATTACGCACTCCTTTTGTATACATATATTATACGATATACAGCCAATAAAGTCAATCAGTTTTTAAAGGTATGTTTTTGCTCTTGGTTTCTGCCCGGGTTTAGTTTATAATGGTATAAAAAGCCGTAAGGCGAAAATATAATAAAGGAGAATAAATTTATGAAAAGGGTATAATAATGGCTTTATCACTTGCCGCTGTCGTATCTGTATGCTCGGCATGCGCTCCGCAGCCTGCAACGGATGCTCCGGCATCTCCGAATGCAACGAACTGGAATGAGTATATGACGAAATACAGAAATGATGACAGTGTGGATCAGATCATACTTGTCCAGTACACGGGCGGCTGCAATGCGGATGTGCTTATGTACGAAAAGGACAGATCGCAGAAAAACGCGTGGACGCTCACTGTTAGAACAGACGGCTTTGTAGGGCTCAACGGTGTTACGGAGGAGAAGAAGGAGGGCGATTCAAAGACGCCGATCGGTGATTTCGGAGTTGTAGACGCGTTCGGCATCAAGCCTGATCCCGGAACAGAGCTGAATTATACAGATGTAACGGACACTATATACGGCTGTGACGAGGAGGGCGAATACTATAATCAGATCATAGACACCGCAAGGGTAAAGCATGACTGCAAGGGCGAGCATATGATAGAGTATTCCCCACAGTATAACTACGGAATGACGATAGACTATAACAAGGAAAACAAATACCCCAACGGTTCGGCGATATTCTTCCACACAAAGGGCGCGAAGTCATACACAGGCGGCTGCATAGCGGTAGATGAGGATGTGATGGTAAAGATACTGCAGACCGTCAAGCCCGGCGCAAGAGTTTGCATAAATGTAAAATGAATTTACCCTATTAACCAAAAAGATCGCCCGAAGGCGATCTTTTTGGTTTAATGCATTATTTCTCGTTCTTAAGACCCTGCTCCTGCTCCTTCTGTATATCGGGATGCATTGAGAGCATGGGCTTTACATCCAGCTTGCGGATGCGTCTGTCAACATAGTTCTTCACACAGAGATATACCACCGGTGAGAGCGCAAGCACGCCTATAAGGTTCGGGAGCATCATGAGACCGTTGAACGTGTCCGAAAGCTCCCATGCGAGGTTCTCACCCATGGTCGCGCCGCCGAAGATAGCGACAACGAAGAGTATTTTGTATACCAGCGTAGCCTTTGTTCCGAACAGGAACTCAAAGCCCTTTGAGCCGTAATGGCTCCAACCGAGGCATGTTGAGAATGCGAACAGCAGGAGTGCTATCGCCACAAAGTATGAGCCGAATGAGCCGAAGGCCTGACCGAACGCCTGTGCTACAAGGCTGCCTGTCTCCGCGCCCTCCTGAACCAGCTTGCCGGTTTCGAGATCAACAAGACCCGAGGAGAGCAGAGCGAAAGCTGTGAGCGTGCAGACAACGATGGTATCGGCAAAAACCTCGAATATGCCCCACATGCCCTGCATAACCGGCTCCTTGACATTTGAGTTGGAGTGTACCATTACCGATGAACCGAGACCTGCCTCGTTCGAGAACACGCCGCGCTTCATACCCATCTGTATGGCGAGCATAACGCCGTAGCCTACAATACCGCCGCCTGCCGCCTCCAGACCGAACGCGCCGCGGAATATCGCGCCGAACACATCGCCGAACTTGCCGATATGTATAACGCAGATCGCGACCGTGCCGAGGAGATAGAGGATGACCATGAATGGCACGAGCTTTTCCGTTACAGCAACTATTCTCTTGAGTCCGCCGATGATTATGAGTCCGGCAACTATCATCAGTACTATGCCTGTGACAAATGTAGGAACAGAGAAGGATGAGTTCATGTTCGTCGCGATGGTGTTTATCTGTGTCATGTTGCCGATACCGAAGGATGCGATAACGCAGAATATGCTGAACAGTACCGCGAGTATTGCGCCGACATGCTTCATGCCCTTCTTTGAGCCGAGACCGTCGCGGAGATAGTACATAGCTCCGCCGCACCATTCGCCCTCGTTGTTCCTGATCCTGTAAAGGATACCGAGCACGTTCTCAGAGAAGTTTGTCATCATTCCGAAGAAAGCCATTATCCACATCCAGAAAACGGCACCCGGACCGCCTATGGCGATAGCCGAAGCAACTCCGGCGATGTTGCCGGTGCCGACTGTTGCCGCGAGCGCGGTACAAAGGCTCTGGAACTGCGAGATCTGCTTGTCCTCGGGAGATTTTGTTATGTGCTTGTTCTTGAATATCGCGCCGATGGTGTTTGACCACCAGTGCTTTAAATGTGAAAGCTGGAATACCTTGGTGAGAATTGTCATAAGCACGCCGACCACCGCGAGCAGTATAAGAGCCGGCCAGCCCCATACCACGCTGTTGACGGCATTGTTTGCGGTAGTTACCGCATCCAGAAAGTTCTGCATTTGTCTATGTTCCTCCTTGAATTTTTATCATTCCATGTTATCAAGCGCCGCGCGCTCTATCGCAAGCCCCTTTTTGTATCTTTCGATAAATACATTGAAGCCCTCGACCTCGTCCGGCTCCGGCGCTACCGTAACGCCGCGGCTTCCGGCAAATACCTTGTTTTCAAGGTACATATCAAGTGTTTCGCCTGCCTCGCGGCATACCATGTAATCGGCGAGCAGCGCTATGCCCCATGCGCCGCCCTCGCCCGCAGTCTCCATTACCGTTACGGGCGCGTTTATAGCGTTCGCGGTTATCTGCTGTCCTACCTTCGGGGTCTTATAGAGTCCGCCGTGACCTGTTATGGAGTCGAGCTTAACGCCCTCCTTGACTAGCATGATATCAAGCCCTATTTTAAGCACCGCAAGAGTTGAGTACAGTGTAGCCTTTGCGAAGTTAGCAAAATCGAATTTGCTCTCCGGCGTTCTTACAACGAGCGGTCTGCCCTCCTCCATGCCGGTGATATTCTCGCCGGAAACGTAATTATATGTAAGCACATTGCCGCAGTCGGGATCGCCTTTTAACGCCTCGGTGAAAAAGGTCTCATAAAGCTTTCCGATCTCCGGCTCTGTGCCGTATGCCTTTAAGAAGTCGCGCAGGAGATATACCCATGCATTGAGATCCGATGTGCAGTTGTTGCAGTGCACCATGCCGACAAGATCGCCCGACGGTGTCGTTACGAGGTCGATCTCCGGATGCACCTCCTTTAAGTCGTCCTCTAAAACGACCATGCCGAATACCGATGTTCCGGCTGAGATATTGCCCGTCCGCACCTTTACGCTGTTCGTTGCCGCCATGCCTGTTCCGGCATCGCCCTCGGGCGGGCACATGCGCGCGCCCGGCTGCAGTCTGCCGCTCGGATCGAGCAGCCTTGCGCCCTCGGCGGTCAGCGTTCCGGCATCCTCTCCGGCTGTGAGCACCTCGGGGAAGATGTCCTCAAGCGTCCACGGATAATCCTTTGCAAGCTCGTTGAACTGTCCGATCATCCGCGTGTTGAATTTCTTTGTCTTTATATCTATCGGGAACATGCCGCTCGCTTCGCCCACTCCAAGCACCTTCCTGCCCGAAAGCTGCCAGTGGATATATCCGGCAAGCGTCGTCTGGTGTGCTATGTCCTTTACATGCGCCTCACCGTTAAGCATTGCCTGATACAGATGCGCTATGCTCCAGCGCTGCGGGATGGGGTAGTTGAAAAGCTTAGTGAGCTTTTCCGATGCCTCCGCCGTTATGGCGTTGCGCCATGTGCGGAACGGCACGAGGAGCTTTCCGGCCTTATCGAATGCCATGTATCCGTGCATCATCGCGCTGAAGCCGATAGCCCTGAGGCTCGTTATCTCCGCGCCGTATTTATCCTTTACATCCTCGCAAAGCTTACGGTAGCAGTCACGCAGCCCGTCCCATATCTCGTCAAGGCTGTATGTCCATATCCCGTCAACAAGGCTGTTTTCCCAGTCGTGCGCGCCCGAGGCTATCGGAGCCTTGTCCTCGCCGATAAGGATCGCCTTTATCCTGGTCGAGCCGAACTCTATGCCCAGCACCGCCTTGCCTGATTCTATATATTGCTTCATGGTTTTCCTTCCTTTCAAAATAGTCCAGATATTATAATTATACAATAACCTGTATTTATTGTCAATAAATTTTTTAATAAGAAAAAACACGGAGCTGCTGCAAAACTTGCGTTTTGCAACAGCCCCTGGTTATTATTCATAATGTGAAAGCGCCTCTTTGAGGTCGTTTTTTATATCCTCGGCAAGCGATTCCGGATATGTCACGCGGATATGCCTGCCGTACTGCATAGCCCAGAGCCGCATAGCGGCGAGATTCACATTCACCCTCGCCGTGACCTCGTCCTCAGTCACATCTGTAAAGCTGACATCAGTACCGAACCAGTCTATTATATCGGTCACGATATATCTTTTTGCCTTGAATACCACCCTTTCACTCTCGCCGGCATACATATAGATATGCTCCGCCATATGGCGCGGCAGCGTCCAGCCCTCAAGCTTCGGCTTCGCCCTCTCATCAAGCAGCGCTATCCCTGTTATTCTGTCCAGACGGTAGTTTGAAATGCTCTCATGCTTGTCATCGGTGCATATGAGATAATACCGCCCGTTGGTCGCCGCGATCTGATACGGGTCAACGACATACTTTTCCGTCCGGCGTGGATGCAGCTTTTTGTCTACATCATAGCTGTTATAGGTAAAGGAGACCTTTTTGTTTCTGCTTATCGCCTCGTCAAGGATATCTATAGTATAGAAAAGCTCCCTGTTTTTCGGCGTGTTCTCCCTTATGGAATGGATATGCTTTACCTTGGCATCAAAATACTCGTTTGAAAGACCGCACAGCTTTTTTATCAGCTCCCTGCTCTGATTGGTCGCCGCATGCCTTGAAAACAGCAGACCGTCTATCAAAAGGCGCAGCTCGGCATCGGAAAAATCATGGTTCAGATACCAGTCTGAATATATCGTTTCCTCCTCGCCCTTTTTGTTTACCCTAACAGTCTCGGTGTATTCTATATCATAGCCGAAATCGATAAGATCCATAAGATTGCGCTTTACCGATTTTCGGTCAACAGGCATGTCATACTCATTTTCGAGCAGCTCCAGTATATCCTTCTGCGACAGGCGGTGATCCTCATCGGTATGCCGCCTCAGTATATCCAATATGTTCAATATTATAAGCTTTTTCGGTTGTCCGGTATACATAGCTTTATTACTCCTTTATTAACATTACTATAGATACTATCACACC